>NZ_JACHLY010000001.1:4912500-5067856 GCF_014204715.1 Streptomonospora salina | reverse complement strand
TTCGAGCGGCGTTGCCACGGGGGGCGCTGGTGATCGGCGCACCTCCCCCTCTCGGTGGCTACCTCCGGGCAGGGGTGGCCGGCGGTGTCCCGGTACCCGCACCGGGTGGGGGCGGCGTAGGGCATGGGGCATCACCCCTCGGCGGGGGCGTCCCCGGGGTCGACCCGCTCCGCCTCCCCCGTGGTGTTGCGGGCGGTGGTGGGGGCGCCCCAGACGGGCAGGCGCCGCTCACCCTCGGCGGGGGCCTGCTCGCGGGTGGCCTTGCCGACGTGGGCCAGGCGCTGCCAGAGGGGGCGGTGCTTGTGCTTGCTGGGCTCGCGGACGGTGGCGGACACGGCGACGGACATGCCGGTGCGCAGCGCCTCCAGCTCCTCAGCGGTGAGGGTGACCGTGTGCGTGGTCGTGGTCTCCAGCTCAGCCATGATCGGCTCTCCTCGTGCGCAGGTTGGCTGAGCGGGCTCAGCGGGGGAAGGTGAACGCCTGGAACGACAGATCGGCGCTGGTGATGTCGATGTGGATCTCGCGGCCGTAGACGCCTTCGGGCAGGCCGCCGATGTAGCGGGTCTCACCGAAGGGCACCGAGACGGTGCGGTCGGCGACGTCCTGGCCGTCGACGGTGGCCTGGGTGACGAGGGTGACGTCCTGGGCGGTGTCGACGGAGCTGTTCGACACGACGAGGACGGTGCGCCCGGACGTGTTGGCGACGGCGTGGCCGTTGGCGGGGTCGCCGGTGACCTCGGCGGCGCCGGCGACGCCGTCGCGGGTGATGGTGGTGACGGGGATGTCGACGCGCGGCATGGCGGGCTCCCTGGTGATGTGTCGGATCGTGGTGTGCGGTGGTGCGGCGTGGCCGCCCCGGGGTTTCCACGCCCAGGGCGGCCGGCGCCCGCACGCCTCCCAGCACCGCGCTGGGCCTGTAGGGCCCCGGCCAGCTCGACGCAGCTCCCCCTCTGCGGAGCCAGGCCGGGACGGTGGGGTGTCTTACGCGGCTGCGATCTGGCGGGCGATGGCCTCGGCCCGCTGGATGCGCTCGACGGCGGTGCGGGCGTAGGTCTCCTCGGCCTCGACGAGGTAGGCGCGGCGGCCGGCGAGGATCGCGGCGACGCCGGTCGAGCCGGACCCGGCGAAGGGGTCGAGCACCAGCTCGCCACGGGTGGTGCTGGACTCGACGAGCTGGACCATGAGGGCGATGGGTTTCTCGGTGGGGTGTCGGGTGCTGCTCTTGCGGGGCGTGGTGATGACGCTGCCCTGGCGTAGGCGGGCGGCCAGGCGACCGCCGCCTTGCGCCCGGCCCACCTTCGACGGGCAGTAGACGCCGAACGTGAACACCTCGTGCTCGGGGCCCCACGGCAATGACAGGTTGCCGAGGCCGACGTGGCGCTTGTCCCAGATGAGTTCTACGGTGCCGCCGAGGCGTAGGGGGCCAGCGAGCTGGTCGGGGCGGTAGCCGAACACGTAGACGTGGCGCTTTTCGCGGAGTCGGCGCCGAGTCCAGGCAGCGAGCACGGCGGGGACGTCGAGCGTGCCGTCGTCGCCGAGGAGCTCGGGCCACGCTTGGGCGCGGTGACCGGACTGCCAGCGGACGCCGTAGGGCGGGTCGGTGGCGAGGAGGTCGGCGACGGGTGCGGCGTCGATGATGTGGGGGTCGGTGGCATCGGCGCGGACGACGGTGGCGAGGTCGGACTGGTGGAGGGTGGGCATCGTCCGCTCCTCGATTGAGGGGAGTGTCCGAGTGCAGCGGTCGTGTCCGGACACGACAAAGGCCCGGCGAGCGGGGCTCGAACCGGGCCTGAGTCTGTTTCTGGGCATGACGAGAACACCGTCTCGGCTGCACCTGTGGATAACTCTAACCAGCGGTGATCATCAGCGCAAACCTCACGCCCCGAGCCGCTTCGCCAGCCACTCCCACTCGGCGTCAGGCCAGGCGGGCTTGCCGAAGAGCCACGTGCCGCAGTCGGCCGGCGGCGGCTCGCACGCGTCGGACTCGCACACGATCAGCGGGTTCCCGGCGACCAGGCGCACCACCAGCGTGCGCTCCCCGCCGACGGGCGCTTCGGCCGTGCGCCCGTGGCACCAGGCGCACACGGTGGACAGCACCTGGCCGTCGACGATCTCCGACAGCGACCGCTCCAAGGTGCGCCGCATGCGCGCCGCGGCGGCCTGGGCGTCGTCGAGGACGCCGGGGTCGGCGTCGGCGGCCGCGGCCAGGTGCGCGGCGGCGTAGGCGAGCAGGCGGTCCAGGGCCTCGAAGTCGTAGGCGGTGCTGGGCGGGTCGGGCTCGACGATGCCCGTGGCCGCGTTGATGCCGGCGGCCGTCTCGGTGGCCTCGGCCAGCACCTGGGCGAGGTCGTCGAGGACGGCGACGTGCATCGGCGCCCGGCTCGCGCCGAGGACGGCCAGGGGCTGCTCCTGGCGTTCGGTGCGGGCGAGCTCGTCGGCGCGCCGGCGGGCGGTGCGGCTGAGGGGGCGCCGGGTGCGGCGTCGCCGGGTTCCGGGCAGGCGCATCTGGTGGAGGTCGGGCCAGGACTCTGCGATCCAGGTGAGGTCGGCGACGGTTCCGGTGATGCGGTCGGCCCGGTCGGCGGTGTGGACGGCGTCGCATGTCATGAGGTCCCCCGGGTGGTCGTGCTGATGGTGAACGGGGCGCCGGGGGTACACGGCAGCATGTACCCCCGGCGGGGATCAGTGGGTGGTCCGTGCTGCGAGGTGGCGGGCGAGATCGACCACGGTCACCGGGCACCTCCCGCGCGCAGCAGGCCGCGGACCCATTCGGCGTCGGACTCGGCGACGTGGGCGCCGGCGGAACGCATGACGATGATCTGGGTGGGCTGGCCGTCGCCGTCGCGGGCGGGACTGACGTAGGCGTGCCACGGTTCGGTGCCACCGGTGGGCGGGGTGTGGCCGTCGGGGCAGTGGATGCACGGCGCGTCCGCAGTTGTCTCGGTGTCGGCGAAGGCGGAAGCGTTCAGCTCGGCGGCCAGGGTGCTCAGCGCATCGGCGATCGTGGCGCGGACCTCACGGGATCCGGCGCCCGCGGGCACGTAGGCAGCAGCGACCTCGTAGGTGGCGCCGCGGCCGACGGCGAGCCGGATAGGCACGACGACGGGCGGGGCGCTAGCGGGGGTCAGCGTCACGCGGGCAAGGTCGCCGGCGAGGCGGCCTCGGTTGCTGGCGTGGCGCATCTCGCGGAACAGGCCGGCGATGGCGGCGAAGGGGTGGCGGGTGGGCATGCGATCGTCCTTTCTGGGGTGGTGCCGGGCGGCGGGTAGCCGCCCGGCGCGCGGGCGGGTCAGGCGGCGATGCGCAGGTGGAGCTTGCGGTACCACCACCGCCACGCCGCGGCGGTGGGGATGGCGTAGTCCTGGACGATGTCGTCGTCGCCGTTCAGCACGTCCAGCACCGCGTAGGCGTCCCGCATGCGCTCGGTGGCGGGGCGGACGAGCCCGCACGCGGCGGCCTGGCGGAGCAACTGGTTGATCTGGCGCCATCCTTGGGTGGGCTCGGCGATGGTGTAGGCGCGCACCTGGTCGTCGCCGATGGTTCGGATCGCGGTGAGCGCGGCGGCGTCGGGGTGAAGCTCGGGCAATCCTTTGCTGGCGAGTGTGGGCACTGGGGGCTCCTCTCAGGCGGCGGCCGGCTGGTGGGCGTGGTCGTACATGCGGATGCCGGTGTCCACCGCGAGGCAGGCCCGGACGAAGTTCGGGGTGTAGTCGGAGCAGTCCCATTCCTCCCACCCGGTGATTTCGTAGCCCCGGTGGCAGAAGTCGTTGAGGGCGCCCATGGCGGAGTGGGGGTTGTCGAGGGCCACGGTCCAGTCGTCGGTGATGACTCGGCGGACCGCGCGTCCGATCCCGCGGGGCGCGAACCCGCACCGGATGTCCTCGGACACGTGCTCGAACAGCTGCTGGCGGAACCGGTCCTCGGACCACTCCCGCACCTGGTGGCGTCCGGCCTTCTCTGCCCAGTAGTCGTAGTTCGGGCCGGACCCGTTGGAGGACCGGAACAGGGTGAACATGTCCTCCGGGGAGGCGTGGAACGTGATCCCGTCCAGGTCGCCGGACACGGCCAGGTGGTGGGGCCAGGTGATCAGGTCGAACCGGTACAGGGATGTGTCGGGGCGGGCGAACCGCACGTGCCGATACACCCCGTGCTCGTGGAGGATGGTCATCTCGTGGTCGCGGGTGTCGTTGGCGAACATGCGGGTCATCTGGTCAATCAACGGGGGTCTCCTCGGTGGTGGTGCGGGCGGTGCCGGTGTAGCGGGCGTCCCGCCCGGTGAACGTGATCTCGTCGTCCCGCGACAGCACGGACTCGGCGTCGTAGACCAGGGCGTCATAGGAGCTGGCGCGCACGTCGCAGAAGCCGACGCGGCGGCCGTTGCGGTAGATCGACATGCGCAGTTCCCATTCGCCGTCGCGGTCGAGCGGGTGGGTCACGGCGCCTCCTCGGGCAGCCCTCCGGGCCACCGGTAGTTGTGGGGGCCGACGTGGCCGGCGGGGCGCACGCACGGCTGGCCGTCGACGTCGGCGCCGCACAGACTGGCCTTGATCGTGTGGAGGACACCGGCGATGCCCTGCACGAACTCGGCGCGGGCCTGGTTGATCTGCTCGGCGAGAGCCGCTTTGGTCTTCTGGTCCATCGGTTCGTCCTTCCGCGGTTACGGGGCGGCCTTGGCGGCCAGGTAGTCGATGGATTCCTTCAGGGAGGGCTCGTAGCCCAAGGCGGCGGCGACCTCCTTGCGGACGCGCCGGCCGCGCTTGACCCACGGCTCGGGAACCTTCAGCGAGCCTGCGTCGGGGCCGCCCTGGCGCTGCCACTTGGCGCGGACGGTGTCGGCGGGCAGGTCCATGAGCAGCGCCATGCCGTCGAGGGAGATCATGGGTTCGCCGTCGATGAGGCTGTAGTACTTGTCGTTCATGGGGTCGGCCTTCCGTGTGGTTGGGTGGGGCCGGGCCGCCCTGGCAGGAACAGGGCGGCCCTTCGCGTGGTCGGTCACGTGCGGGTGCGCTTGCGGTGGTCGGCGATCAACGCCATGACCTCGGCGGCGTGGCGCTGGCAGACCTGGATGGCCTTGGGATCGGGGTCGAGGGCTTCGCCGGTGCAGCGGTCACCCTTGGCGTTGGTCATGCGGCACTGGGCGCGGGCGGGTTCGGTCGTGGTGGACATCAGGCAGCTCCGGTGAGGATTGCGACGGTCAGGGCGATCTCGCCGAGGGCGACGGTCAGCGCGACCAGGCAGAAGATTCGCCAGGTCCACGGCAGCGGGTAGGGGCCCAGGTCCACCTGGTTGCGCCCATCCGCGCGGACGACCGGCTCGGGCACGTCGACCTCGACGTGGGTGATGAACACATAGGCCGGGGTCCGGCCGATCCGTTCGGGCGGGTCGAGGATGAGCGTGACCTCGATGCGGTCGCCTTCGATGTGGGCGCGGGTGTAGGTGCGGCCGGGTTCGGTGTCGAAGCCGGCGCCGAGCACCTGGCCGTCGGGCTCGACGATGACGGGCCGGGTGTCGGTGGTGTGGCCGTCGGCGGTGGCCAGCCGCATGCGGCCGGCGGCGGGCAGTGCCGTGGCGAGGTCGGGCATCAGGTCTCCTCGGCGAGCTCGGCGGGCGTGTCGGGCACGTGGAACAGGCATCCCTCGGTGTGCGGGATGGCCACCTGGGCGACGGTCGGGTGCAGGCACCGCTCGCACCGAGGGCGGAGCCGACCGTCGGTGCGCACGCCCCACATGGCGGCCTGTATGTCGCGTTCGACTCGGGCGGCCCAGCGGCCGACGAGGACCTTGACGGTGACGACGAAGGCCAGGCCGAGGGCGGCGCCGGTGGTGCCGAGCGCGGTTGCGGTGATCATGGGTGGGTCTCCTTCTCGGTGTTCTCGGCGAGCTGGTCGATGAGCTGCTCGGCGGCGGCGCGGATCTCGTCGCCGAGGTGCGCCTGGGCGAGGGCCTTCTTGGCGCCGGCCACGGTCGTGGTGGAGCCGAGGACGACGGCGGCGCATCCGGCGGCCCGGCGCTGGAGCCCGCGGCCGTTGGCGTTGGCCGTGTCGACGGCGGCTGCGGCCAGGTCGCGGTTCGGGAGGGGCATGCGGTGATCCCTTCGGTCTTCAGTCGGGGCAGGCGGGGGTGGCAGGCGGGGGTGGACTCAATCCCGCCTGGTGGTGTTTTCGCTGGTGAGCCTCCAAGTTGGGCAGTCGCACAGGCGGGGTAGGCGGGGTGGATCCGACATTGTTTTGGTCACTGGCGCACTGGGGGTCTCTGCCAGGAAAGGGACTTCATGCGCGCGGAGTTTTCGGGAATCACCCCGCCTACCCCGCCTGATTGGGTCCTGACCTGCGGTGATCCTGCCGAGAACCCCGCCTGAAACCCCGCCTCCAACCCCGCCTGATCGGGGAGTAACCCCGCCTGTCATCGGCCCCATGAGGCCCCCTCGTCTTCCTCAGTGGCGGCCAGACCGACGTTGATGTAGAAGGACTTGCTGTTGGACCGGACGCTGTCGATGCCGTGGCCGCGCAGCTCCTTGCCGAGCGACATGGAGTTCACCGGTTCCAGGCCCTCGCTGCGGCACCACTTCTCGTATTCGCTGCGCAGCGTGTCCTTGAGGACCTTCACGAGCTTCCCGCCGCCGACGTGGCAGCACTCCTCCAGGAACCGCTTCACGGTGTCCTGGTCGCGCTGGTATTCGGCGGTGGCGTCGATGACCGACTGCGGCGTCTGCAGGCCGCCCTGGTAGTACTCGACAGCGCCTTGCACGATCCAGGCCATGAGGGCGTCGCCGTGGTCGCGCACCAGCCGGTTCTGCAGGTCCGGGATCTGCTGCTCCTCCGGCACCTTGTGCAGGAACGGGATCTCGCGCGCCCTGCGCCAGAACGAGCGGCCGCCGGACTCGACCTTGGGCCGGTGGTTGCCCATCAGCCACAGCGTGTGCGCGGGCTCGAAGCTGAAGCTCTTGCCGTACATCTGGCGCCCGGTGAGGGTGTCGCCGCCGGTCAGCTCCTTGACCTTGCCCTCGTCGAACTTGTCGGCCTCGTTGGTCTCGGAGACGAGCACGAACCGGCGGCCGGCGAGGTTCGCGATCTCCTCTGGGTGGGGGTCGTGGGCGCGCACCGATAGGAACCCGCGCTTGGCCTTGCCCGCGTATTCGCCCAGGATCTTGTAGAGCGCTTCGAGGAAGACTCCTTTACCGTTGCCGCCGTCGCCGTAGCAGAACGGGAGCACGTGGTCGCGGACCTCACCGACGGCGGAGTATCCGGCCAGGCGGCACATGTAGGAGACCAGCTCGGCGTCGCCAGGGAAGGTCACCTCCAGGAACCGGGTCCACATGGAGGCGTCGGCGCACGCGTCGGGCGTGGCCGCGGCGATCCGGGTGTGGAGCTTGGCCGGGTCGTGGGGCAGGAGCTTGCCGGTGCGCAGGTCGACGATGCCGCCGGGCGTGTTCAGCTCCCAGGGGTGGGCGTCGAGCTGCTCGGGCTCGACCACCACCTTCGGGTCGCCCTGGGCGAGGGCGACAGCGGCGTCGATGCCGCCGCGCGAGCACGCGCGGTTCTTCGCCCGCACGGCGTCCTTATCGTCCTCGGGCAGGCTCCGGGCGATGGTGCGCACGAGCTGGCGGATCGGTCCGGAGTCGGCGCACTCGCGCCACCGCTGCCCGTCCCAGGCGAGCCAGTACCCGAACTTGGGGCAGTAGCGCACGACGTCGCCGTACTGGGAGACGAGGACGGTAGCGAGCCAGTCGTCGGTGAAGCGCAGCGGCGAGGGCCCGTCCTCGGCGTCGGGTTCGACGGCGGTGAGCCCGGGGCCGGAGGTGGTGATGCCGGCGGATTGGAGGATCTCGTCGGCTGAGGGCGGGCCGTCGTCAGTCGGGGCTTCGGTCACTGCTGCCCCCTGCGCAGGCCGCTGCCGATGGTGCCGTGGGCGGGGGTCGCGGCCGGCGTCGCCGGGTTTGATCCCGATGCTGGTGGCGGCATCGAACAGGGCGGCGTGGGCCTGGTCCTCGGTGACTTCGCCGCGGGCGACCATCTCTCCCGCTCGGCAGGCGCTCCAATGGAGCACGTTGTTGCCGTTGCCTTCGGGGGCTTCCAGCACCTTGGTGACCAGACCTTTGATGCGGGCGTGGGCGAGGTGACCGGGCAGCCGGCCGAGGTCGACGGCGGGCCGCGGAGGCACCGTGGGCGGACGGAGCCCGTCGACGAGGGCGCGCGGCGGGGTGGCGAGGGGGACCGACCAGTCGATCCACCGGTACCGCTCGCCGGTGCGCGGGTGCACCGATGGTGGTGCTACGACGTAGGCGCCGTCGGACTTGCTGTCGACCTTGTGCCCGACTTTCCCGGCGCCGGACATGACGTGCCCGCCGGGGTGCCGGTAGACGAGGTGGTATCCGCCGGAGCCGGTACGGGCGCTCAGCGTGCGCGGCAGGATCCCTTCGGCGATCAGCTCGCGCATGGTGGCGACGCCTTCGGGCCCGTCCACGTCGACGACCATGATCCCGCTGGGCGCCCCGGTGCGGACCGCGAGGCAACGGCGGGGATCCACCATGAACATGGCGTCGACGCGGTCCTCGTCGGCCGTCGCGGCGTAGAACCCGTGGCAGGCCAGGCAGTCGCAGCGCTCCTTGGCTTCTGGGGTGGTGCAGGCGACATCGCAGGCGTCGCAGTTGCGCAGCGGCTTCTTCGACGCGGAGAGCGCGAACGCCTTCCACTCGCGCGCGAGATACGCCATGGCGTGACTGCGGGTCGAGGTGTCGCCGGGGGCGAGGGTGGTCAACGGTCACCCCCGCGGCGCTCGCTGCGGGCGACGGCGTCGTACTCGGCGGCCAGCACCGGGTCGGGCTGGGCAGAGCGTTCGAGGCGGCGTTTCTCCTCGTCGACGGCGTGGCCGATGGCGGCGGTGATGTCGGAGACGACGTTGCCGGGCGCGTAGACGGTGATCTCACGCGCGCGGAGCAGAAGGTCCCCTACGGCACCGAAGGCGCACGGGCTGATGAAGCGGACGTCGCCGACGACGTGCACGTCGAGCGGCACCCCTTTGGGCATGCCGGCGACGCTGCGCATGGCGGCGTCGGCGACGGCCTGATCGGTGATTGCCCCGTTGGTCGCGCCGACGGTCATCGTGGCGCGTGCGTTGATCTGCATTTCTCTCCCCCTGGTTGTTGAAGTCCGGCCAGTGGCCGGACCCGCGCACGGCGGGCCCGGCGCACGGATCAGCCCGGGGGAGCTGTGGGCCGCACCTGGAAGTGTTCGGCGGCGAGCTGGCGGAGCTGGACGGGGTCGACCTCGAAGGTGTCGACGTACACCAGCGCGTAGCAGTGGATGCGGCCGCTGTGCTGGGTGGTCACCGTCATGACGTCGGGCGAGGCGAGGTCGCAGAAGCTCGGTTCGTAGATCGCCGTGACGCCGATGGGGCCCGGTGCGGTGCCGCAGTCGAGGATGGACTGGCGTGTGCCGTCGGGTAGGTCCTGGTGCAACCAGTCGGCAGATGTGGTGAGGTTCACCGGGCACCTCCGTCCTCGGCCAGGGAGAGCAGGTGAGTCAGTCCGGCGGCGAGTTCGCGCGCCTCTGCGAGCGTCAGCTTCAGATCGCGTTCCTTGCCGTCGATGTCGGCGACCAGGGCGACGCGCGGGGCCGCTTCGAGGTGGTGCTGGCGCAGGCTGGCCGCGAGCTGCACCGGTTCGATGCCCAGCTCGTCGCGGTTGACGTGGGGATCGGCCTCCTGCGTGGTCAGCTGCAGGGTCACGTCGAAGTCGCTGAGGTGCAGCGCGTCGTGGATGGTGTCGTGCGGGCGGTGGAAGCCGCCGCACCAGTGCGGGCAGGGACTGGTCAGCCAGTACGGAAGGTCGCTGACCTGGTTCTCCAAGGTCATGACGCGCGGCTGCACAGCGGGCTGTGAGGCCGAGGCCGATCCCTCTACGGCTGTGGCGGGGTTGCTACTCTGGGAGTGCATCGTCTGCGGATTCCTTTCGTTGGGACTCTGATCTGCGGACACGGCCCTCGTCTGGCTGCCACCAGGCGGGGGCGTTTTCCGTGTGGGCCGCTGCGCGGGCTCAGGCCGCGTCATCGCGGGCCGCCTTCTTCTTGCGGGACTTCGCCGACGCCTGAGCCAGCCGGAGCATGTACGCCCGGTGGGCGGCCTCGGCGGCTTTCACTCGCTCCTGGTGGTCGGTGATCTCCGCGTCCACCCGCGCGAGGTGGTACTCGAAGCACGCCGGCGAGTTCTCGCGGGCCCGCTTGGTGCGAGCGGCGCGGTCGCTGGTGCGCGACCAGGACTCCAGGGCTCCGATGCGGCCGTTCGCCGCGTGTTGGGCAGCCATTAGGCACCTCCTCTGATCAGGACAAGGTGGGGTTGGGGGGCCGCGGTCATGCGCTGGCATCCGCAGTTGCGGCAGTGGGAGCGCCAGGGCTCGTTGGCTGATCCGCATTCGCAGTGCCACAGGTCGCCGCGGGGCGGGTGGTCCGCCGCGGGCTCGGTCACGATGCGGCCGCCATGGGCTCGCGGGGATGAGTGCTGATCGATGCCGGGTCGACCTGAAGGAACAGGCAGCAGAGGCGGAACACCTCGGCACTGGGCTGAGTTCGCCCGGCTTCGATGCTGTAGATGAGGCTGGCCGAGCGGCCGACGGCACGGGCGAGGGCGGCGACAGGGATGCCGCGGCTCTCGCGGACCTGGCGGAACTTCGTTCCGTCGATCGTCTGAGTGATCATGCCGCCGAGGCTACCGAACTTTCTAGTGTTTTGTAGTCCTACCCATCAGTAACATGGCGAACTTTCTAGAGAGTTAGCCTCTATCGCGCTTTGACCTGCGGAAACGCGGAACGTGACTCGGTGAAGATCACGTGAACTTCGGCGCGAAAGTTGGACTATGTTCGCGAAAGTTGGCTAGCATGCCCGCCATGCCCGAGCACCCCATGGAGCACCCCAAGGGACGCACCCGCTTGGCCCACGCCGTCGAACGCCGCATCGATGAGATGGGGCTCGACTACGTCGACGTGGCTCGCGAAGCAGGGTTCACCGTCGAAACACTCATAAAGATCCGCAAGGGCACGAAGGTCGCGACGCGCACCTACAGGAAATTGGAAGCCGGACTCGGATGGGCGACCTACTCGGTCGACCGGGTCATGGAGGGTCGCGACCCCGAACGAGCGCCCCAGCTAATAACAGGAACCCGGACGGTCGACGATGAGCCAGCGAAAATCAGCTATGCCCCGATCGAAGAGCAACTTCAGGACCTCACCCCGGAGGAGCAGCAGAGCCTGATCGACTATCTGGCCGACGTCGCCGAACTACATCTCCGGCGACAGCGCGGTGATGGGCCCGAACGATCTTGATAACCCCGCTCGTCGCACCCGGGGCCCGGCCAAATTGAGGTCATTGACGTGTAAGATCCCCTCCAACCCATAAAGGGACGTCAGCAACTCGCTGAACACCAGCTCGAAGGAGGGCCGGTGGTAGAAGAAGACGGGGACACCATCCCCCTGGTGTGCATCCTGCCGGTAGGAGGGAATCGGCAGGATGCACCCGCAGCGTCGATCATGCACCGAGAGAATCCCACCGACTCGGTGATCATGATTAACTCCCGGTCCACAAGGGCGGACATCCGTTCCTCCCTGCTGGCCCTCCAACTGAACGAGGGCCAGTTGGCGGCCGTGTCCGGCTATCTGAATCCCGGCGAGGAGTCCTCGCCGGGCATGCAGACGGCCTGACACTTCGGACCGGCCCGACGCAAAGAAGGCTCCTCTCCCTGCCGGAGAGGAGCCTTCTTCTGCCTGGTTTTCTACAGCCGGTCCAACTTCGGCGCCGACTTCTCGTTACCCAACTTGGACAAGGAGTTCTATTGCCCCTCGCCCATGATGCGGTCATAGCCGCGGCGGGCGCGGGAGGCCGCCGCCGAGCGGCCGTAGCGCCGAAGCATCATGGGGCTATTCCAGCCGTTCAGCTCCATCAGGTCACCCTCAGCTCCCCCGCGGTCGAGCCACGTGTGCGAGAAGTAGTGCCTGAACTTGTGCGGGTTCAGCGTTCCCAGGCCTGCCTCGGCCGCGCGGCGCTGCACGATCTGCTGGATGCCCGAAGGTGTCACCGCGCCCTTCAGCCCGATCCACACCGCTGAAAGCTGCGCGTTGGGCTGCTTGGCCCGCACCCGCAAGTACTTGTCCAGCGCGCGGGCGGCCTCATAGGAGTACTTCACCGTGCGGGTGCGCCGCCCCTTGCCCGTGACGGTGGCCTCGCGCTCCAGTGCGGAGACGTCGTCGATCTGGAGGCCGGCGAGCTCCTGCAGCCGGATGCCGGTGTCGCGCAGCATCAGCATGATGGCCATGTCCCGGCGCGAGCGGAAGTCCTTGCCCGTGACGGTGGCGAACAGCGCGCTCATCTCGTCCTCGGTGAGCACCGGCACGGGCTTGTCGACGACCTTGGGCGGCTTCATGCCGAGCATCGGGTTCGGCACTTCCTCGTCCTCGGCGAACCACTTGAAGAACGCCTGCAGCGCCCGGTACTGGTTCGATACGTAGGAGTCGGAGTAGCCGCGCTCGAACAGGTGCGCGCACCAGCCTTGGACGTGCTTGCGCTGCACGCGCTCCCAGTCGTCGACGGCGTCGAAGGTGAACTCGGGGGCGATGTCCTCGACGGGCGGCCGGCCGCCGGTGGCCAGGTATTCGGCGGCGAACCACTGGGTAGCCTCACGGTAGATGGAGACGGTCTTCTGGCCGCGCCCGATGGAGCGCAGGTACAGGACGAAGGACTCGATGTGCGCCGAGAGGCCGGGAGGAGGGTTGAGATGGCGAGCGTGGCGAGCTTGGGTGCGACCCATAGTTTGATCCTCTGGTCACGGTGTAGCCAACAGTTCCGGGCTGTCGCTCACTCCATCCTGCCTCACATCGGCGACGAAAAACGCCCCCCGACCTGGGCGGTCGGAGGGCGTTCCGTGTATCCGGTGGGCGCGAGAGGACTCGAACCTCCGACCACCCGCTTGTAAGGCGGGGGCTCTACCAACTGAGCTACACGCCCGGATGTGTGGTCGTGCCGATCCGGTGACAGGGAAATCGTACCGGCTCCGCGCGGTGGTGGGGGCGCTCCGGCGGTGATTCAGGCCAGTTCGCACAGGGCCTTGCGGTAGTCGTCGACGTCACGGGCCTCCGAGATCGGATTGACGACCCGCCAGCGGACGGCGCCGCCGGTGTCGATGACGAAGGTCGCGCGCACCGCCACGCCCCGGGCGTCGTCGAAGACCCCGTAGGACCGGGCGACACCGCCGTGCGGCCAGAAGTCCGACAGCAGGGGGAACTCCAGGCTCTCCTGCTCGGCCCAGACGCGGTGGGCGAACATGGAGTCGACCGAAACCGTCAGAAGCTGGACCCGGTCGTTGACGAGATCGGGCGCGGCCTCGCGCAGCGCGACGAGCTCGCCCCGGCACACCCCGGAGAACGCCAGCGGGTAGAAGACCAGGACGACATTCCTGCGACCGGCGAAATCGGCCAGGCGCACGGTCTGGCCGTGCTGGTCGGACAGTTCGAAGTCCGGTGCGGTCTGGCCGGGCTCGATCGGCATCGGCGCCCCCTTGTGCAGCGTGCGGGCACGGGTCGTGTGCCGCCCGCCGCTGCCGGCGGACGGCACACTTGCGGGCCACCCTAGGGCAATCCGCGCCGCCTGTGCCGTCGCGGCCGGGGACGGGACCTGCTCAGCGCGGCACCTTCGGCGCGACGAGCAGGGTGCCCGACCAGTTCGGGCCCGCGCTCACGGCGCTGGTCTGCGAAAGTCCGGCCGTGGAGGACGCTTCGGAAACCTCGCTCGGCGAGACGTGGCCGTCCCGGCCGGGCTTGGGGGTCAGCACCAGGATGATGCCCCCGCCCTCGACGGCGCTGAGGACGTCGACCAGGACATCGGTGAGGTCGTCCTCCTCGTCGCTCCGCCACCACAGCAGCGCGGAGTCGACGGCGCCGTCGTAATCCTCGTCGACCAGCTCCTCGCCGGTGCGCTCGGCGATCGAGGCGCGCAGCTCCTCGTCCACGTCATCGTCGAACAAGAATTCCTGCACCACCTGACCCGGTTTGAATCCGAGTCGATCGGCCAGGCCACGTTCGCTTTGTGCCTGGCCCGCGGTCGCGCTCACGAAAGTCCTCCTCCACAAGTTCTACTGTTCGCGCCGATCCCGCCCTGTCGGCGGGTCGATCGTGCGCGGTCCCCTTATCACCGGGGCGACCCCGCTGTTGAGGGCTAAGTTCACACGCTGGGGACCTGATCCGTCAACGCGCCTGCGCCCTGAGGTGTACTGCTCTTCCCATCCTGGCCCCTATCCCGCACCCGTCAAGAACGAGAGGCGGACATGCCTGGTCGGATTGTCGATGTTGGTGTCGACCAGCGCGATGGACTGCCATGTTCCCAGCTCCATTCGGCCGCCGACCACCGGTACCGTGGCGTACGGCGGGACGAGGGCCGGAAGCACGTGGTCGCGGCCGTGGCCGGGGCTGCCGTGCCGGTGCCGCCACCGGTCGTCTTTCGGCACCAGGTCCCCCAGCAGTGCAAGCAGGTCCCGGTCGGAGCCCGCGCCCAGCTCCATGATCGCCACACCGGCCGTCGCGTGGGGCACGAACACGTTCAGCAGGCCGTCGCCGCCGTCCTCGGAGACGAACTCCCGGCACATGCCGGTGATATCGGTGATGCTCTCGGCCCCGCCTGTGCGCAGGTCGAGAAGTTTTGTCCGCATGCCGCAACGCGTACCCACTCCGCGGCCCCCTCCAACCTCCACAGGCCCCGGATCGGCGGTGGCCGCCTGCGGCCGCGGCCGCCATACTCGAATACGCACAGTCCGTCCCGGGCGGGGCACTTCCGCGCGGCGAACCGGCGGACGACGTCGAACAAGGGGGAACCGGTGGGAAACGGCCTGCGCCTGGGCCCGCTGCTGCGCCATGTGACGGAGACGACCGCGACGGTCTGGGTCGAGACCGAACGGCCGTGCGAGGTCGCCGTCGACGCCGGCGGGCACACCGCGCGCTCCCGCACGTTCACCGTGCACGGGCACCACTACGCGCTGTGCGACCTGCGCGGCTTGTCCCCCGGCACGGCGCTGCCCTACGAGGTGCGCATCGACGGTGCGGCCGTCTGGCCCCAACCGGACGCGCCGCACCCGCCGAGCCTGATCCGCACCCTCGACGCGTCCTCGCCGAGCCGGATCCTCTTCGGCTCCTGCCACACCCCCTCGGACCATTCGCGCGCAGCCGTGCTGCGGTACGGCGTGGACATGCTGCGCGCCTACGCGCTGCGCCTGGCCGGGACGCGCGGCGGGCCCGACGCCGGCGGCTCCGGCCGTGCCCGGGGCGGCGAGGGCGGCCCCGCACCGGAGCACGAAGCCGATCCGTCGCTGCTGCTGCTCATCGGCGACCAGGTCTACGCCGACGAGCTGCAGCCGCGCATGACGGAGTTCCTCGCCCGCCGCCGGGCTCAGGCCGACAGCCGGGCCGCCGGCCACGCCCCGCCGCCCGACGAAGTCGTCTCGTTCGACGAGTACGCCGAGCTGTACCGCCAGGCCTGGTCGGACCCCGACATCCGGTGGCTGCTGTCGACGGTGCCCACCCTGATGCTGTTCGACGACCACGACATCCGCGACGACTGGAACACGTCGGGCACCTGGCGCGAGCAGATGTCGCACAACCCGTGGTGGCGTCCGCGCATCACCTCCGGGCTGGGCGCCTACTGGGTCTATCAGCATCTGGGCAACCTCTCCCCCGACGAACGGGCCGCCGACCCCGTCTTCGCCGAGGTTGCCCGGACCGGGGCCGGCACGGCCTCCGCCCTTTCTCCCGAGCCGGAGCGGGACCCGCCGTCCCACGGGGTCGCGCCCGCGCGCGAGGGAGGACACGGGACCGGTGGAACACCGGGCGGGTCCGGTGCGGCCCCGCCTTCCGGGGGCGGCGACGGCGCCGCGATCGTCGACGCGTTCGCGTGGCGCGCCCACCGGGACGCCCAGAGCTACAGGTGGAGTTTCCGCTTCGACATCGGCCGCAGCCGCCTGCTGATGGTCGACACCCGCTGCGGCCGCGTCGTCGACGACGACACCCGGCGCCGCATCCTCGACTCCGACGAGGCCGCATGGCTGGACGAGCAGCTCACCGGCGACGTCGACCACCTCGTGGTGGCCAGCACCCTGCCCTTCCTGCTGCCGCCGGGCGTGCACCACCTCGAATCCTGGAACGAGGCGGTATGCGCCGGAGCGTGGGGGCAGGCGCTGCGCGGCCCCGGCGAGAAGCTCCGCCAGGAGATCGACCTGGAGCATTGGGCGGCGTTCCAGGCGTCGTTCCGGTCGGTCGGCGACTCCCTGCTGCGGGTGGCCCGCGGTGAGCGCGGCGCGCCTCCCGCCGGCGTGCTGCTCCTCGGCGGCGACGTCCACTTCTCCTACCTCGCGCGGGCGCGCGCCGCCGACGGTGCGCGGGGTGCCGCGTCCGACATCACCCAGCTGGTGTGCTCACCGATGTGCAACCGGATGCCGCCGGCCCTGCGCCGTCTGACGTGGCTGAGCGCCCGCGCCGTCACCGGTCTGGTCGGATCCCTGATGGCGCGCGCCGCGGGTGTGGCCCGGCCCCGGCTGCGCTGGCGCCTGGAGGGCGGCCCCTGGTACGACAACGCCCTGGCGACCCTGGTGCTGGATGGCCGCAGCGCCGACGTGGTGTGGTCGCACTCGCCGCTGGCCAAGCGCGCGGTGCAGCGGTTGACCCCCAGCGAGGCTCCGCGGCCGCGCGTGCGCGAGCTCGGGCGCCACACGCTGGCGCCCTGAGAGGACCCCTCGGGTATCCGGCCGGCCGGGGCGGTCCGGTCCCCCTGCGCAGGTCGCCGGGGAAGGAGAGGGCCGCGGGAATCCGGCGCTGCGGGCGGCGGGGGCGGGCACGAGCGCTGGCACGGGCTCCCGGTTCGCTCTCCGCCGGGCACGGCCGCACCCGCGGGCGCTCCGGGCAACCGTCACCGGTGGAACCGCACCGCGGTGCCCGGGCGGGCCTGGGCCGCGCGGGCGACGTCGTCGGCGGTGACGACCGCGATCACGGGGTAGCCGCCCGTCACGGGGTGGTCGGCCAGAAACAGCACCGGCCGCCCTTCGGGCGGGACCTGGAGCGATCCGGGAACCATCCCCTCGCTGGGCAGCTCGCCGCCGGACCGCCGCGCCAGCGGCGGCCCGGACAGGCGCGCTCCGATGCGGTCGCTGCGGTCGGTGACCTCGTAGGCCGAGGCGAGCAGGACCGCGAGCGCGTCGTCGCGGAACCAGTCGTCGCGCGGTCCGGGAACGATCCGCAGGCTCAGCTCCCCCGCTGGGAGGGGGCGGGAGGGCACCCAGTCGGCGGTCGGCATCGCGCGCGGCGGCGGACCGACCGTCAGCACCGTGCCGGGCTCGGGCGGCGGCGGTCCGAGGCCGGCCAGCGTGTCGGTGCTGCGCGAGTCCAGGACCGGCGGCACGTCCACCCCGCCCCGCACCGCCACGTAGCTGCGCAGACCGCTCGTGGGGGTGCCGAGGCGCAACCGGGCGCCGTCGGCCAGGTGAAGGACGGTGTCGGGAGCGGCGCCGCGGCCGTCGACGGTGACGGGGCAGGTCGCGCCGGTAACGGCCGCGGTGACCGCTCCGCGCGCCCGCAGCACGAGCCCGCCCATGGTCACCTCCAGCGCCGCGGCGCCTTCGTGGTTGGCGAGCAGCCGGTTGGCCAGAGCGTAGGAGGCGGCGTCGGCGGCTCCGGACCCGCCGACGCCCAGCGCGGCGTGCCCGCGGCGGCCGCCGTCCTGCACGGTGGTCAGCGCGCCGGTGCGCACCACTTCAACTGCCGGCATCGGTTCGGGTGCCTCCTTCGCGGTGCGCGCGCCGCCCGCCGCCGGGACCGCGGCGCGGTGCGGGGGGTTCCTCGGTGAAGCGCACCCGGACTCCGGGGCGCAGCAGTGCGGGCGGGTCGCGGTCCAGGTCCCAGGTCACCAGCTCGGTGCTGCCCAGCAGCTGCCAGCCGCCCGGCGAGGCGCGCGGGTAGATCCCGCTGAACTCCCCCGCGAGCGCCACGGCCCCCGCGGGCACGCGGGTGCGCGCCTCCCCGCGGCGGGGCACGTGCAGCCGGGGGTCGTCGCCGACGAGGTAGCCGAACCCGGGGGCGAATCCGCAGAAGGCCACCGCCCATTCCGCGCCGGTGTGGGCGCGGACCACCTCGCGCTCGGTGAGTCCGGTCAGTTCGGCGATGCCGGCGAGGTCGCGCCCGTCGTACTGGACGGGCACCTCCAGTTCGCCGGCTGCGGCGCGGCCGCCGGGCCGCGGACGCAGCCGACCGACGGCGGCGGCCACCGCGTCGGGGTCGCCGCCGGGGGCGATGCGCAGCAGCACGGTACGGGCCGCGGGGACGATGTCGCCGACCCCCTCGGGCGGGTCCTCGGCCAGGGCGGCGTGCAGCGCCATGACCTCGCCGAGGTCGGCGACTTCCACCAGGACGCCGGAGTCGGCGCACCTCAGCACCCGCACGCCGCCGCTCCCTCCGTCGTCTGCGCTGCGGGGACCGGTTCTCCTGCGCGCCCGGTCCGCCCGGCCGTTCCCGCCGGTCCGGCCACCGCATCGCGCACGCGGGCCCTCATCGCCGGGCCCCGGTGAAGGGCGCCGTGTCGACGCCGGCGGCGCGCAGCCGCCGGGCGAGCGTACGGGCGATCTCCACGGCGCCGGGGCTGTCGCCGTGCACGCACAGCGATTCGGCGCCGATGCGCACCGGCGTCCCGTCGATCGCGGCGACGGGTTCGCCGCGCACCACGGCCAGGCAGCGCCGGGCGATCTCGTCGGCGTCGTGCAGCACCGCGCCCGGCTCCCGCCGGGGGACGAGGGTCCCTTCGGGGGTGTAGGCGCGGTCGGCGAAGGCCTCGGGAACGGTGCCCAGCCCGGCCTGTTCGGCCCGGCGCAGCCACACCGACCCGGGCAGGCCCAGCACGGGCAGGCCGGGGTCATAGAGCGCCACCGCCTCGGCGACGGCCGCGGCCTGGTCTTCGTGGTGCACGATGGCGTTGTAGAGGGCGCCGTGGGGTTTGACGTAGCGCACGCGCTCGCCTGCCGCATGCGCCATCGCCTCCAGCGCACCGATCTGGTACAGCACGTCGTCGGTCAACTCGGCCGGGGCCATGTCGATGAACCGGCGGCCGAATCCGGCGAGGTCGCGGTAGCCGACCTGGGCGCCGATGGCCACGCCCCGTTCGGCGGCCTGGGCGCAGGCCCGGCGCAGCACCGTGGGGTCTCCGGCGTGGAATCCGCAGGCCACATTGGCGCTGGTGACGATGGACAGCAGTGCCGTGTCGTCGCCGAGGCTCCAGTTGCCGAAACTCTCGCCCAGGTCGGCGTTGAGGTCGATGCGCAAGCCGGTTCCGTTCCTTTCCGTCGGTGTGCGGCGGTCCGCCGCCTGCCGCACCGCTACCCGCTGCGCGGCCGCGCCGCCCGTCTGAGCGCACGCGTGAGCCGCCCGGCCGGGCGGCGGGGGCGGACGTCAGCTCCACAGGTCGGCGATGCCGCCCAGCGAGTTGGCTGCGATGTAGACCGTCACCAGCCAGGCCAGGACGCCGATCGCCAGCAGCCAGGCCGGATAGGGGTAGCCGTGCAGCAGGTCGCGCCGGTGCCGTGCGGCCACCCACAGCATGACGCCCAGGCCGGCCGGCAGGATCAGGCCGTTGAGGGCGCCGGCCAGGATGAGCAGTGTCTGGGGAGCTTGGCCCAGCCCCAGGTAGAGCGCGGTGCACAGCGCGATGAACCCGGCCACGAGCCAGTTGCGGTTGCGCGTGAGCCCGGCGGAGAACGTGGAGACGAACGAGACGGAGGTGTAGGAGGCGCCGATGACGGAACTGATGGCCGCGGCCCACATGATCAGGCCGAACAGGCGCTTTCCGGTGTCGCCGGCGGCCGCGGCG
Source organism: Streptomonospora salina (assembly GCF_014204715.1). Lineage (NCBI taxonomy): Bacteria > Bacillati > Actinomycetota > Actinomycetes > Streptosporangiales > Nocardiopsidaceae > Streptomonospora > Streptomonospora salina. The sequence goes on along the minus strand of NZ_JACHLY010000001.1, from coordinate 5,047,983 downwards.
AAGGCGGCGGCCGGCGGGTTGGGCGCGTCGAGGACGGCGGCCCCGCCGGTGACGACCCCCAGCACCGCCAGGAACAGCAGGACCCGCATGATGCCGGTGACGACGATCCCCACGACCGAGGTGCGGGTGACGGCGTCGACGTTGCGGATCCCGCCCTGGCCGCTGTCGACGAGGCGGTGGGCCCCGGCGTAGGTGATGTAGCCGCCGACGGTGCCGCCGATGAGGGTGACGGTGGCCAGGAAGAGGTCGCCGCCGACATCGCCGGGCAGTACCGCCTGGCGCAGGGCCTCGCCCGCGGGCGGGCGGGACACGAACGCGACGTAGAGCGTCAGGCCGATCATCAGCACGCCCAGCCCGACGAGGATGCGGTCCAGGGCCACGCCCGCGCCGCGCAGCAGGAACAGTGCCACGGCGACGGCGGCCGACAGCGCGCCGCCCGCTTTCATGTCGACGCCCGCCAGGGCGTCCAGTCCCAGCGCGGTTCCGGCGATGTTTCCGACGTTGAACACGATCCCGCCGAAGACGATGAGGGCGGAGAGCAGGTATCCGGCCCCGGGCAGCACCTTGTTGGCCAGGTCTTGGGCGCGGGTCTCGGTGACGCCGATGACGCGCCAGACGTTGAGTTGGACGGCGATGTCGACCAGGACCGACACCAGGATCGCGAAGGCGAACGCCGCGCCCAGCCGGGCGGTGAAGTCGGTGGTCTGGGTGATGAAGCCGGGGCCGATGGCGCTGGTGGCCATCAGGAACATGGCGCCGAGCAGGCTGCTGCTCAGCACGCGCGGGGTGCGCCGGGGCGTGCGAGCGGCCGCGGGGGTCTCGCTCATGCGGGGCCTCCAGGGGACGGGGCTGAAGGTGTGGGGCTCTTCGCGTGCGACACCCCTCAGTGGAATTGTTGAACAATACTCCAATGTGATGGGTTCCGCCACAGGGTGCGGGCGAATGCCGCCTACCCCGCGTCCGAGCCGGCGGACGGAGTACGGCGGCTCCGGCGCATCGGGGACAATGGGCGCAGGGCCGAGGCAGAAGGAGGGGGAAACGGGCGTGACCGCCGCCGGCGACTGGATCGACGACCTTCCCGAGGCCGGGGACGAACTGGAGCGTTCCAGCACGGCCGAGCGCGTCGCGGACCTCCTCCGGGGCCACATCATCAACGGCGCGATGGCGCCGGGAGCGCGGCTGTCGGAGGAGCGGCTCGGACGCAAATTCCGGGTCTCGCGCAACACCCTGCGCGAGGCCTTCCGCCTGCTGGGCCACGAGCGGCTGCTCGTCCACGAGTTCAACCGCGGCGTCTTCGTGGCCAAGCCCGGCGCAGCGGACGTCGCGGACCTGTTCCGGATGCGCCGGGCGCTGGAGCTGACCGCGGTGCGCTCGGGTGCGCAGGCGGCCGCCGGGGCCCTCGGCGCCGTCGGCGCAGCGGTCGAGCAAGGGGAAGCCGCGCGCGCCCGCGGCGACTGGGAGGGCATCGGCACCGCCAACATGGCCTACCACCGCGCGGTCGCGGGCCTGCTGGGAAGCCCGCGCGCCGACGAGACCATGCGCCAACTGCTGGCCGAACTACGCCTGGCCTTCCACGTGATGGCGGCCCCGCGCGACTTCTACGCGCCCTACCTCGACCGCAACCGCGTGATCTACGATCTGCTGTCCGCCGGCTCCGGGGCATCGGCGGCGCGGGAGCTGGAGGACTACTTCGACCTCGCCGAGCACCAGTTGGTCCAGGCGTTCGCGGCGACCCCCCGCAGCTGACCCGCCGGGCCCCGGCGGGCGCCCTGCGGCCGCGCGCCGGCGGTCCCGCCGGGCAGCGGCCCGCCGACGCCGAACGGGTCAGTTCTTGGCTTTGGGGCGGTTGCCGCCCGAGCGCGACGCAGGACCTTTGCGCCGGTTCGACCGCGGCTGGCGCGGCACGGGACGCGGCCCCGTGGCGGCGCTGCCGGATCCGCCGGCCAGGCCGGGGACGATACCGCCCGGCTCGTCCTGCGGCTCCTCGCCGGTCGCCCCGGTGCGCTCGGACGCGCCGGCGCCACCGGCTGCGGCGCCGGCCGCGGAGTCCTCGCCGGCGGCTGCGGCGCCGGAGGCCGCAGCGGTCTGCCGGGTCGCGCGCTTCTGCTGCCAGGTGCGGTAGCGCGCGGCCAGCGCCGTGGCGACGGGCCACTCCACCGGAGCGGGCTGGGCCAGCGCCGCCCAGAGGTAGGCGCGGGTCCCCCAGGCCTCCATCGCCCGCCGGGCGCGGGTGATGGTGAAGAAGGTCGGTGCCGCCAGCAGCAGCTGGGGCCAGGCCAGGGCGAGCGTCACCAGCAGCGGAAGCAGGCCGCCCCCGGCGAGAGCGGCCCCGGCGCCTACGGCGACCGGGGTCAGCGCCAGCGCGATGCGCAGGGAGGCGATCTGGCGGAAGCGGTGCAGGGACCGGCGCACCGAGGCTTCGGCCGAGAGGCCTTCGGGCAGCGGCGTGGGCTGGACCATCAGCGCCAGCAGCAGCGAGGCCACGGCCACGGAGCCGGCGAGCAGGATGGTCCATCCGGGAGCGGACAGGCGGCCGCCGACCATGAGCCCGGCCAGAACGAGGACGGGCAGCGGCGTCGGTACGAAGAACAGGACCTGGCGCAGGAGCTGGCCGGACTCGGTCGGACGTCTCAGCGCCGCCGAAACTCTGCTCAACTGCTTCCTGACGCGACCGGTCATCACTGCTGTGGCACCCCCAAACTCGTGCTGCGGCTTCTGTGCGAGCGGGGCCGTCCGGTGAACCCGCCATCGCTGTCGAACAGAGACGCTGCGCGCCACGGAACCCCCCGTCCACCCGCCCCGCCCCTCGAACAAGGCGCCGCGGTTCTCCGCGTCGGCCCTGCGCTGGGGCCCCGGGGACCCGCCCCGGTCCCGACCGGGCCCGTCGCCGACCTCCCGGTGTCGACACTATCCGCTTTTCGGCGGCCGAAGTGCCCGCTTGCGCGGACTTTCGGACGATCACAGCGCGGGGGGCGGCTGCAGGTAGCAGACCCGCGTACGCACATCGGGCCGGTGGTCGACGAGGCGGTGACGGCGCCGGGGTAGAGAGAGTCCCTGTCTGTCGGTGTTCGTCCCTTTTCCTGCCCGACATAGGGCGGATGAATCACCGGGGCAAGACACGATCACGTCTCGTGCCGGCATCGGACGCGGGTCCGGCGCGGGACGCGCCGGACCCGCGCTCACTCCTCGCGTTCGGAGAGCCGCCCCAGGGTGAGGGCGATCCGCAGCACGAACGAGCCGCGCCCGTCCCCCGGGGAGTGTCCGGTCAGTTCGGTGATCCGGCCCAGCCGGTAGCGCACCGTGTTGGCGTGCACGAACAGCATCCGCGCCGTGGACTCCAGTGACGAGGCGTGCTCCAGATACACCGAGAGCGTGTCCAGAAGCGGCGAGCCCGCGTTGCGCAGCGGCCGGTACACCTCTTCGACCAGCTGCCTGCGCGCGGCCGTGTCGCCCTCCAGGGAACGCTCCGGAAGCAAGTCCTCGGCCCGCACCGGGCGGGGCGCGTCGGGCCAGGCGAGTGCGGCGCGCAACCCGCTGACCGCCGCGCGCACCGAGCGGTTGGCGACCCGCAGGTCGCTGACGGCCGGCCCGACGACGACCGGGCCCGCGCCGAAGAGGCCGGCCAGCGGCTCGGAGGCGGTGAGTACCGCCGCGTCGCCGCTGAGGTTCTCGCTGATGCCGATGACCGCGATGACGCGCTCGCCCTGCACGCCGGCCAGTACGTCGTGGCCGGCCCGGCGCGCCGCCGAACGCAGATCCTCCAGCGTGCTCTCCGAATCCTGCTCGCCGAGGCCGCCCGCCAGCGCCATCACCGGGGTACGCGACCAGCCCAGCGCCGAGCCCCACGTCTGCAGCCCCTGCTCGCGGTCGCCGTGCAGCAGCGCGTCGACCACCAGCGCCTCCAGCCGCGCGTCCCAGGCCCCGCGAGCCTCGGCCGCACGGGCGTAGACCTTCGCGGAGCTGAAGGCGACCTCGCGGGTGTACTGCAGCACCGCTTCGCGCAGCTGCCGCTGCCCGCCGGGCGCCGCGAGGTCGTCGACCTGGCTCTCCACGACGTCGATGACGACGCGGACCATGTCGACCGTCTGCTGCAGGCTGACCGAGCGGGTCAGCTCGCGGGGTGCGGTGCCGAACACCTCGACGGCGATGGCCGGCCGCCCGCGCTCGGGGTTCTTGAACCACTCGACGAAGGCGGCCACGCCCGACTGGGCTACCAGCCCCACCCACGAGCGGTCTTCGGCCGACATCCGCCGGAACCAGGACAGGCGGCTCTCCATGCGCGCGACCGCGGCGCTGCCCAGATCGCCCATCGCGCGCTCCAGGCGCCGGACGGTGGCGGCCCGGACGGCGTCGTCGTCGCCGGCGGCCTGCTGCCCCGTACGGTCGGACCGGTCGGTGGAATCCGTGCTCACGTTTCCAGCCTGGCATCGACGCGCGGGCGCTGCGGACTGCGCGGCGCCCGCAACGGGGGCCTGGTCCCCTTGCGGCCGGGCGATCCCGCCCTGCAGTGTGACCAGTGCCGCATTTTTCGGCTCCCCTCGACGGTCCCATTGTAGAAGAGTCACAAACCGCCGCCCGGATATTTCGTCTCAGTCCGCATCCGTTCGGAGGGGTTCCACAGGGCAAGGTGGGTAGCGTGCTTGTCATCGTTGCTCCCGGCCAGGGCGCCCAGGTCCCCGGATTCCTCGCCCCCTGGCTCGAACTCCCCGGAACGGCCGATCGCGTCGAGCGGTGGTCGCAGATCACCGGCCTGGATCTGCGCCACTACGGCACCGACGCCGACGCCGACGCGATCCGTGACACCGCGGTGGCCCAGCCGCTGCTGGTCGGCGCGGGCCTGGCCGCCGCAGTCGCCCTCTTCGGCGATGTCGAGACCGCCCCCGATCACATCGACGCGGCGGCCGGCCACAGCGTCGGCGAACTCACCGCGGCGGCGCTGGCGGGCGCGCTCCGCCCCGAGGACGCGCTGGCCCTGGTGGCCGAGCGCGGCCGGGGCATGGCCGAAGCCGCCGCACGCACCGCCACCGGGATGACCGCCGTCCTCGGCGGCGACCGCGGTGAAGTGCTGGCCGCCCTCGACACCCACGGGCTCACGCCCGCCAACGACAACGGTTCGGGCCAGATCGTCGCCGCCGGGACCACCGAGCAGCTCGACGCGCTGGCGGCCGACCCTCCGGCGCGCGCCCGGCTGCGCCCGCTCTCGGTGGCGGGCGCCTTCCACACCCGCCATATGGCCCCGGCGGTGGAGCGCGTGCAGCGGCTGGCCGACACGATCGCGCCCACCGACCCGCGCACCCGGCTGCTGTCCAATCGCGACGGCGCCGTGATCACCGGCGGCGACACGTACCTGCAGCGCCTGGTCGACCAGATCGGCACGCCCGTGCGCTGGGACTCCTGCACCGAGACCCTGGCCGGCCTCGGTGCCACGGCGATCATCGAGCTGCCCCCGGCGGGCACGCTGACCGGCCTGGCCAAGCGCGGGCTGCCCGGCGTCGAGCGGCTGGCGGTCAAGACCCCCGACGACCTGGAACGCGCCCGCGAACTCGTGCGCGAGCACGCCGGGAGCACCGCCCTACAACAGGAAGGCCGGCTCTGATGAACCTCCTCCCCGCGGCGGCCGGAGCCCGTGTCGCGGCCTTGGGCGAGTACCAGCCCGCCGACGTGGTCACCAACGAGGACCTGACCCGCCGGGTCGACACCACCGACGAGTGGATCCAGAGCCGCGTCGGCATCCGGGAACGGCGCATCGCCGGCCCCGACGACTCCGTGGTGTCGATGGCCGCGGCCGCCGGCGGCAAGGCGCTGGCCGCAAGCGGGCTGACGCCCGCCGACATCGACCTGGTCGTCGTCGCCACATGCACCCTGGTCGACCAGATCCCCAACGCCGCCGCGCGCGTGTCCGCCCGCCTGGGCATCGAGGCACCCGGCGCCTTCGACGTCAACGCCGCATGCGCCGGATTCTGCTACGCACTGGGCCTGGCCTCCGATTCGATCCGATCGGGATCGGCGCGCAACGTTCTGGTCATCGGGTCGGAGAAGCTTTCGGACTGGCTCGACTGGGACGACCGGTCCACCTGCGTGATCTTCGCCGACGGCGCCGGCGCGGCCGTGGTCACCGCTTCGGAGTCACCCGGCATCGGCCCCGTGGTGTGGGGCAGTTCGGGCGAACGCGCCGACAAGATCTACCTGCGCGAGAACAAGTACCTCTACCAGGAAGGCCAGGCGGTCTTCCGGTGGGCCACCACCGAGCTCAACAGCGTCGCGGCCGAGGCGCTGCGCCGCGCGGGCGTGACGGCCGACCGGTTGACGGCGTTCGTGCCCCACCAGGCCAACCTGCGCATCGTCGAGGCGATCGCCCGCAAGCTCGGAGCGCCGCAGGCGCTCGTCGCCCGCGATATCGTCACCGCGGGCAACACCTCGTCCGCTTCGGTCCCGCTTGCGCTGGCGCGCATGTCCGAACGCGGCGAACTGCCTTCGGGGAGCCTCGTGCTCACCATGGGATTCGGCGCCGGCCTGACCTACTCGGCCCAGGTGCTGGAGATTCCCTAGACCTCCGCGGTTGCCGGCCCGGACCCGGGACGGGAGCCGCGGCAGTATTCGACCGACACGCTAGTCATCAAAGGAGAACCCCCGACATGGCCAACACCGACACGGAAACGATCCTGGCCGGCCTGGGCGAGATCGTCGACGAGATCGCCGGCGTCCCCGCCAGCGAGGTCACTCTGGAGAAGAGCTTCGTCGACGACCTCGACATCGACTCGCTGTCGATGGTCGAGATCGCCGTGGCCGCGCAGGACAAGTTCGGCGTGGAGATCCCCGACGACCAGCTCAAGGACCTCAAGACGGTCCAGGACGTCGTCACCTACATCCAGAAGTAGCGCGTCGCGCCCGCCGGCCCCGCGCGAGCCGGCCGGCGGGCCGGGCCCTCCGCGGCCCCGCGTACCTGCCACCCCCGTCCACTCAGGCCGGGAGATCGACCACCCGACGAGCGAGAAGGGCGATTGGGAGCGATGAACACCACCGAAGTCGTCGTGACGGGACTCGGCGCCACAACCCCGCTGGGAGGTGATGTCGCCAGCACCTGGTCCGCACTTCTCGAAGGCCGGTCCGGCATCGACACGATCCAGGAGGACTGGGTCGAGGATCTCCCGGTGCACTTCGCCGGACAGATCGCCCGGGAGCCCTCCGAGGTGCTTCCGCGGCAGCGGCTGCGGCGCCTGGACCGCACCCAGCAGCTGGCGCTGATCTCGGCTCAGGAAGCCTGGGACGACGCGGGCGGCCCCGACGTCGATCCCCTGCGCCTGGGGGCCGTGGTCTCCAGCGGCATCGGCGGCATCCTCACGATCCTGGAGCAGTACGACACCTTCCGCGAGCGCGGTTGGAAGCGCGTCTCGCCGTTCACGGTGCCGATGCTGATGCCCAACGGCCCCGCCGCCGCGGTGTCCCTGGAGTTCTCGGCCCGCGCCGGGGCGCACGCCCCGGTGAGCGCGTGCGCCTCCAGCGCCGAGGCCCTGGCCAACGCCGTCGAGATGATCCGCAGCGGCCGCGCCGACGTGGTGATCGCCGGCGGCGTCGAAGCCGCCATCCATCCGCTGAACATGGCGTCCTTCGCGTCGATGCGCGCGCTGTCCACCCGCAACGACGACCCGCAGGGCGCATCACGGCCGTGGGACACCCAGCGCGACGGCTTCGTGATGGGCGAGGGCGCGGGCACGGTGGTCCTGGAGTCGGCCGAGCACGCGGCCGCGCGGGGCGCGCGCGTATACGCGGTGGCCGCAGGCACCGGCTACTCCAACGACGCCTACGACATCGTGCTGCCCGACCCCGAGGGCAACGGCCAGTCGGAGGCCATCCGGGCGCTGCTGCGGGACTCCGGGCTGGCGCCCTCCGACATCGCCCACGTGAACGCCCACGCCACCTCCACCCCGGCCGGCGACGTCGGCGAGACCGTCGCCCTCCGCAAGGCCCTGGGCGACTCCGCCACCGACCGCGTGGCGGTGACCTCCACCAAGTCGATGACCGGGCACCTGCTCGGCGGCGCCGGCGCGGTGGAGTCCATCGCGTCGGTCCTGGCACTGTACGAGGGCCGGATCCCGCCGACGATCAACATCGCCGAACTCGACCCAGAGGTGCGGGTCGACATCGTCCGCGACAAGCCGCGCGACATGCCCGCCGACGCCGTCGCCGCGGTCAACGAGTCCTTCGGCTTCGGCGGCCACAACGTCGCCGTGGCGTTCCGCCGCGTCTAGGGCGTCCGCGGAGGCAGCCGACACTCCTGCGGCCGCGGAGAAGGGCGGACGGGTTTCACGCCCGTCCGCCCTTCGTGCGTTCGCGGGCACCCGCGTGTGAACGCCTCCCCTCTTCCGGGGGAAGTCCCCCTGAATTCGCTTCGCGGCCCCCTGACAGCAGCACCGCGGTTCGCGATGATGGCCCTGTGTCCCTCCAGTCCCCGGTGAGCGAACTCCAATCCGGTCCCGGCGGCCACCGGAGCGACGCCGTCGACGGCGCGTCCGGCGAGGCCCCGGTGTACCGCCCCGTCGTCGACCTCGACTCCGGCGCGGTCCTGGCCGTGGACGCCGATATCCGCGCGGCCGACGGGACGGCGGCGTGGCCCGGCGATCCGTCGGCAGCGGCCGAACGGCTGTCCCGGCTCGTCCGCAGTGCGACCGGCCACGAGTCACTGCTCCCGCTCATCGTCCCCCTGCCCGCCCAGGCCGCTGCCGCGGCGCCCGACGTGCTCGGAATGTTCGAGGACACGCTGCGCCGCTGCGGGCGGCGGCCCCGCGACGTCACCGTGCTGCTGGGGGCCGACCTGCCCCGGGTTCCCCGCGAGCCGCTGGTGCGCGGGATCGCCCGGCTCCGGGAGCAGGGGTTCCGCTGCGCGCTGGGCACCGCCGCGGTGCCGCCGGACCTGCTGCTGGAGACGAACCCGTTCCTGCTCCGTATCGATCCCGGGATCGTGGCGGGACTGCCCGGCGACGAGCGCATGGCTGCGCTGGTCGACGGTCTGGCGCGCATCGGACACGGCAACAGCGTCTTTCCCATGGCGGCCGGGGTGACCTCCGAGGCGCAGGTGGCGCGGTTGCGTGAGGCGGGGGTGCGGCTGGCCCAGGGCCCGCTGTTCGCCGACGAGGGCTGGGCGCCCGGCGAGCGCGTCGCCGCGGTGCCCAAGGCGCCGGTCGAGGCGGCCCGGGACCGCCACGATTCCGGGCCGCCCGTCACCGAGTTCCTGCGTCCGCCGGTGGGCATGGGCCCGGAAGCGACGGCCGAAGAGGTGCTGGACACGTTCAGCGGCGACACCGCGCTCAACAGCGTCGTACTGATCGACCACCGCGACCGCCCGGTCGCCCTCATCGACCGGGCCCGGTTCCTGCTCGCGGTCACCGGCCCCTACGGCCACGCCCTGCACGCCAAGCGCCCGGCCCAGCGCCTGGCCGACACCCCGCGCACGGTGCCCCGCACCGTGCGGGCGATGGCGGCCCTGCGCGCCGCGGGAAGCGATCGCGAACGCGTCTACGACGACCTCGTCGCCGTCAACGAGTTCGGCCAGTGCACCGGGATCGTGCACGTGGGCGATCTGATCCAGAGCCTGGCCGCCGAAACCGGCTGAGGCCGGGTAGGCGGACGGTGCCGTGGCGGTACCGTCCGGACCGGCCGCTGCGGCGCACGCTCCCGCCCCGCCGCACACGAGGTGCTGCGGTTCTGCCGCGGTTGCTCTCCGGGTCGACGACCTCGCGGCGGCCGGCGGGCGCCCGCGCCAGGCGGCCCCGGACCTATCGCCGAAGTCCCTGTGGCGGGCCCGGCCGCGCGGGGGCGCCGGAGGGTGCCTGCGCCCGGCGCCTCAGCCGCGTCCGCTGTAGGGTTCGCGGTCTCCGACCGCCGGGCGGGTGCGGCTTTCGGCGCCGGGGGCGCGGCCTTCGGAGCGTTCGCGCCCGGGGGCCCGCGGCGGGCGGGCGTCGTCCGGCGCGCCGGAACGGTCCGGGGCCAGCTCGACGGGCTCGGGGCGTTTGGGCCGGCGGCCGTCGCCGGAGGAGCGGCCCATGGCGCGGCGGCTGATCCACGGCACCAGGTGCTCGCGGGCCCAGCGCCAGTTCTCGCGGCGGCGCAGGATGCGCGGAAGCCGCTCGGGCGGAGTGTCCCACGGGCGCGACCAGGTCTCCCGCGGCCCCATGGGATCGCCGAGCAGCTCGGCGATCCGGGCGGCGACGACGCGGTGGCCCTCGGCGTTGAAGTGGAGCCGGTCCACGCTCCAGGCGCGCGGGTCGTTGAGCGCGCCCATGGACCACAGATCGACGACGTCGCTGGCGGTTCGCTCGGCGATCGCGCGCAGGTGCATACTGAACACCGCGATGCGGCCGCGGTAGACGCGCAGGACGGGGATCCACCCCGTGTCGTGGCCGGAGAGGATCACGACGCGGATCCCGGCGTCGCGCAACCGCTGGACGCCGGTTTCGAACTGCGCGGCGAGGTCGTCGAGGTCGGTGTTGGGCCGCAGCACGTCGTTCCCGCCGGCGTGCACGGTGACCAGGTCGGGCTTGTGGTCCAGGGTCTGCTCGAGCTGATCGCCGAAGATGTGCCGCATGCGGCGTCCGCGCACGGCCAGGTTGGCGTAGCGGAAGCCGGGCGCGGAGGCGCTCAGGTGCTCGGCGAGGCGGTCGGCGAAACCGCGGTACTCGCCGTCGGGCGCGAGATCGTCGAGGCCCTCGGTCAGGCTGTCGCCGATGGCCACGTAGGTGCGGATCGCTGCCGGACGCTGCGCCTGATCGCCCTCGGGGGGATTCATCTCCAGGTCAGTCACGTCAACCAATCATGCAGCTCGGCCACGGGCACCGGTGCCAGGGCCCACGGCGGCACGCGGGGAGCTCGACAACGGGATGCCCCTCACACGTCACGGATGAAGATGTGTCAGCGGGGAGAGGCTAGGGTAGGGCCTGCCCGATAAGCATACCTCCGGCTACCGCCGACACGCCTGCACCAGGACCGATATGCGGAGCATTCCCCGGCGCTTTTCCCGGGCGGGCGGCGGCCGGAGCGACTTCCACCCGCAACAAATGCAAGGAGCCGTTGCATCCGCATGAGCAACAGCGAGGCCACCCCGGAGAACAGCGAGTCGGTCGAGCAGGCTGCGTCCTTCCCCGCCAACGACGTCGAGAACGCGCTGCAGGGCGCGCTGGCGCAGTCCGGCGCCGAGTCTCCCGATCCGGAACCCGTCAGCGCCTTCATCGCGGCGCTGCGCGAGGGGCAGGTATGGGTGCCGCTGCCGGAGGGGTCGGGCACCCAGGACGACGGCTCGGTCGCGCTGCCCACGCTCGAACTGGAGGGATCGCCGTTCATCCCGGCTTTCACCTCCGAGGAGCAACTCGGACTGCGTAGCGCCGAACTGCCCTACACCGTGCTCGCCGCGCGCGACCTCGCCGAGGCGATGCCGGAGGGCGTTGGACTGGCGCTGAACCCCGGCAACCCGGCGAGCGTGCCGGTCTACCCGGCCACGGTGGCGAACCTGGCGACGTAAGCCCGGCCGGCTCCGGCGGCCCCCGGGCCGCCGGAGCCGTCGCCGCCCCGGCCGCACGGACGTCGCCGCGGGGCGCATGCCCGTCCCGGGCCCGTCCGCCCGCGTAATCCGGGTCACATTCGTCTGATTTTCAGGACGAAAGCGGCATCCGGGCGTTCGTTGCGCCATCCGGGGATCCCGCAGCCCGCCCGCCCACCCGTGCCCCGCATCGCACCCGCTCCGCCACTACCCAACCGCCGCGCTCACACGTACGATCATCCGAAGGTGCGCCGCCGCGAAGCGGGGGCACCCACCGCTCCCGACGCGCGGCGGGCCCGGCGCCCGGGCGCACGGCGCCGGTCGAGTGGACGTACTGTTGTGCACGGACATGTTGCCCGCGGGGCGCCGCCCGCCGCGGGCAGAACGCGCGGAGGTCGAGGTCTGAAGCAGATGAACGCCGTCTCCCCGATCTGCCTCAGCGACCTCGTTCCCGCACTGCGGTGGAGCGACCCCGCAATGGTGGGACCGGTCCTGTGGCACGCCCGGCTGGTCGAGGGCTGGTGGAGTTCACTGCCGCTCCCCCGGGTCCTCGACATCGCCGGAGGCACCTGGCTGTCGCACTCACTGGCCCGGCTGGCCGCGGAGCAGTGGAGCCATCTGGAGCTGGGCGAATTCCTGCCGTGCCTGCGCGCAGCGCGGGTCGACCTCGACGACGTCGCCGAACCCGTACGCGGCGCCCTGCTGGCCACCGCCGGGAGCTGGGAGCGGCTCGTCTCGGCCACACCCGCCGCCATCTCCTCTTGGGGCCTTCCCGAAAGCTGCGGGCCCCTGGACCTCATCAGCACCGCGACCTGGCGCGCGATCGAACCCCTGGCCGGCGAAGAGGCGCGCGTTCCCACCCCCTCCCCCGCGCTGATGGTCGAGGCCGTCCGCACACTGGCCAACTGGCTGCCCCGGTCGGCACCGGACCACGTGCACAACGCCATGGCCTACCTCGGTGCGGCTACCGGAGCCGAACCGGCCCCGGAAAGCGACGCGGGAACCGGCGACGCCGAAGAGCCCCCGTCGACCCAGAGCCCCGCGACCCGGGCGATCCGCACGCTGCGCGCCCTGCGCGCCAACCGCGACGAGGAGCCCCGGGCCGGGAGCGCCGCGCCGGAGCAGGATCCCGCCGCCGCGCCCGCCGAACCCGACGGCCCCAGTGCACCCGGCACCGCCGGCGCCCCCAGCACCTCCGGTACCGCCGGTGGCGCGCGCAGTTCGCTCCTGGGACCCGACGGCGCTCTGCGCCGCCCGTCCTTCGGCCCGCCCAAGCAGCAGACCGAGGAGCAGCCGGCCCCCGCCCCCGAGCTGGGCCGGCACCCGCTGGTGGACTTGCTGGAGGAGTTCCTGCGCAACTGGAGCGACGCCGAGCGCACCGTCGCGGCCCAGCGCCTGTTCGCCTCCGAACCGGTCAGCATCCGGCTGCTGGCCGACCAGATATCCGTGGACGTGCGCGAAATCCGCAACGCGCAGCGCACCGTCGAGGAGCGGCTGCTGCAGTGGCTGGGCTCTCCCGGCGGGGCGCCGCTGACCACGCACCTGCGCGAGCTGTCCGAGCACCTCGGCGCGGCCGCCACGGTCGACCACCTCATCAGCGCCCACCCCGACCACCCGGTCGAGGTTCCCGCACTGGGCACACCGCTGTGGCGGGTGGTGATCACCCTGTTCACCGACCGCAGACTGCACAACGGCTGGCTCGTGGCCGACGACCCCCACCGGATGCGCTGGCAGACCCGCGAGATGCTGGGAGACGCACCCAGCACCTCCGACGCCGCCGTCCGGCTGGGGCGGATCGGGATCCGCCAGCAGGCCGTGCGCGCGTGGCTGCTGAGCACGCCCGGGGTGACCATCCGCGAAGGCCACGTCATGGTGGACCCGTCCATCCCGGTGGAGAACGCCCCACCCGGCACCTCCTACGGCGCGCCGCCCGACCCCGAGCCCGACGCCGAGGGGAGCACCACCGCCAACGGCCTGCCCATCCGGCGGCGTCCGGGCGCCGAGGATCCGCTGCAGGACAGCCCCGACGAACCGCAGCCCGAGCCGGCCGCACCCCAGCCGCAGCCGCCGCGCGTGGGCGACTCGGCCCGCTGCTTCCGCGCACCCGACGGCCGCTGGTGGCACCGGGTGGACGTCACCGGTGACCACCTCAACGGCGCTCCGGTCACCGTGCCGCCGGGCTATGCGACGCATCTGGGGCTGCAGCCGGGCCGCCTGCTGTGCCTCACGGCTCCCGGCGCCGACCTGCTGGTGCTGGTCTGGCGCGACCAACCGGCGTTCGACTCGCTGCGCCCGCTGCTGCGCCGGCTGTCGGCGCAGCCGGGTGACCGGGTGTTCATGACCGTCAACGGCGACCGCCTGGACGCGCGCCGCCTGCCCGCCGCCGACCTCAGCGGGCACAGTCCGACCAGCCGTGCGCTGCACCTGATCGGCTACACCGCGCCGGCCTCCACCGAGGACGCCCTGAAGATCATCGCCCACCGCATCAGCGAGGACGGCTCCGACGCCCGCGCCTCGGAGCCGCAGGGCCTGCTGGACTTCCTGGCCGAACGCGGCGACACCGACATCGCCACCGAACTGCGCCCCGCCCTCATGCCGGCGCACTGACACCGGCGAGCGCGCAGACGCACGTCTACGCGGTGCCCACTGCGGATGCGTGGAGACCAGCGGCTCCACGCCGTCCGACCACCCGTCCGAGACCGTCGCTCCCACACGGCGGCAGGACCGACCGCCCCGACATGCGAACGGGCCCCGCCGGTCGTTCAGCAGGGCCCGTGGAGGCTGCCGGAGGCCGCGCCTTCGGTCGCGGTCCTCAGACGTTGAATCCGAGCATGCGCAGCTGGTCGCGGCCGTCGTCGGTGATCTTGTCCGGGCCCCACGGCGGCATCCAGACCCAGTTGATCTTGACCTCGCGCTCGAACTCGTCGAGCGCGCTGTTGGCCTGGTCCTCGATGACGTCGGTCAGCGGGCAGGCGGCGCTGGTGAGGGTCATGTCCAGCGTGATGACGTTCCCGTCGACGTTGACCCCGTAGAGCAGACCGAGGTCGACGACATTGACCCCCAGCTCGGGGTCGATGACGTCCTTCAGCGCCTCGCCGATCTCCTCGGCCAGCGCATCGCCGCCGGAGGGCTCCGGCGCGGTGGCGGTGGACTCCTGTTCGGTCATGAGGCGCCCTCCTTCTCCGTTTCCAGGGACTGGGCGGTCGCGTCCTTGAACGCCATCCAGGCGAGCAGGGCGCACTTGATACGGGCAGGGTATTTCGACACACCGGCGAAGGCCACCGCGTCCTGCAGCACGTCCTCGTCGGGATCGACCCGGCCCTTGGAGTGCATGAGCTCGGTGAACGCGTCGAGCATGCGCATGCCCTCGTCGAGGGTGTGACCGATCAGCAGGTCGGTCGCCACCGAGGCGCTGGCCTGGCTGATCGAGCAGCCCATGCTTTCGTAGGACACGTCGGCGATCGTCGCCTCGCCGTCGAGGGCGCCGCCCTCGGCGGCCGGCGTCAACCGCACACGCACGGTGACTTCGTCGCCGCACGTGGGGTTGACGTGGTGGGCCTCGCCGTTGTGCGGCTCCCGCAATCCCTTGTTGTGGGGGTTGCGGTAATGGTCCAGGATGATCTCCTGGTACATGGAGTCGAGCTGCATTGCGACCTGTGCCCCTCCTAGCGTGCCGCCGCGGTGCCGAAGAACCGCTGCGCGGCCTGGATTCCCTCGGCCAGGGCGTCGACTTCGGCGAACGTGTTGTACAGGTAGAACGACGCCCGCGTGGTCGCCACCGTCTCATAGCACCGGTGCAGCGGCCATGCGCAGTGGTGGCCCACGCGCGCCTCGACGCCGGCGTCGTCGAGGAGCTGCCCGACGTCGTGCGGGTGGATGTCTGCGACCGTGAACGAGAGCGCGCCGCCGCGGTCCTCAGAGTCGACCGGACCGATGATGCGCACGCCCGGCAGGTCGCCCACGCGCTTGAGCGCGTAGCGGGTCAGTTCCTGCTCGTGGGCGAGCACGTTGTCCATCCCCACGGCGCTGAGGTAGTCGCAGGCGGCGGCCAGCCCCACGGCCTGCGGGGCCATGGGGACGCCGGCTTCGAACCGCTGCGGCGGGTCGGCCCAGGTGGTGTGGTCCATGTAGACCACACCGATCATGGACCCCCCGGAGATGAACGGCGGCATGGCCGCCAACAGCTCCGGACGCCCCCACAGCACGCCGATGCCGTTGGGACCGAGCATCTTGTGCCCGGAGAACGCCAGGAAGTCCACACCCAGTTCGGCGACGTCGACGGGCATGTGCGGCACCGACTGCGCGGCGTCGGCCAGCACCAGCGCGCCGTGGGCGTGGGCGCGCTCGGCGACGGCGGCGACCGGGTTGACGGTGCCCAGCACGTTGGACTGGTGGGTGAGCGCGACGAGCTTGGTGCGGTCGTTGATCAGCTCGTCGATGCCGCTCAGGTCCAGCCGGCCTTCCGCGGTCACCGGGAACCACCGCAGCGTCGCGCCGGTGCGCTGGCACAGCTGCTGCCAGGGCACCAGGTTGGCGTGGTGCTCCATCTCGGTGACCACGATCTCGTCGCCGGGGCCGACGACGAAGCGGGCGTAGGCCTCGCCACTGGTGGCGGCGTTGCTCATGGCATAGGCCACCAGGTTGATGGCCTCGGTCGCGTTCTTGGTGAACACGATCTCGTCGGGCCGGGCACCCACGAACGCCGAGATGGTCGCGCGCGCGCTCTCGTAGGCGTCGGTGGCCTCCTCGGCGAGCTGGTGCGCGCCGCGGTGCACCGCCGCGTTGTGGCGTTCGTAGAAGTCCCGTTCGGCGTCGAGGACCTGCCGGGGCTTCTGCGAGGTCGCTCCGGAATCGAGATACACCAGCGGGCGCTCGTCGCGGACGGTGCGGGTCAGGATCGGAAAGTCCGCCCGCACCGCCTCGACGTCGAGGCGCCCCAGCTCGCTCGTCGTCACTTCGCCGCTGCCTTCGCGAAACGCTCGTAGCCTTCGGACTCCAGGGTGTCGGCCAGCTCCGGCCCGCCGGAGGCGGCGATGCGGCCGCCGGCGAACACGTGCACGTGGTCGGCCTGGACGTAGTTGAGGACGCGGGTGTAGTGCGTGATGAGCATGACGCCCATCTCGCCGGACTCCCGCGCGCGGTTGATGCCGGAGGCGACGACCTTCAGCGCGTCGACGTCCAGACCCGAGTCGGTCTCGTCGAGGATCGCCATGCTCGGCTTGAGCAGCTCCAGCTGGAGGATCTCGTGGCGCTTCTTCTCACCGCCGGAGAAGCCCTCGTTGACGCCGCGGGAGGCGAAGGAGGAGTCGATGGACAGGTTGCCCATGCTCTCCTGCAGCTCCTTGGAGAAGGCGCGGAGCTTGGGGGCTTCGCCGCGCACCGCGGTGACCGAGCTGCGCAGGAAGTTGGACATGGACACGCCCGGGACCTCGACCGGGTACTGCATGGCCAGGAACAGGCCGGCGCGAGCGCGCTCGTCGACGCTCATCTCCAGCACGTTCTCGCCGTCCAGCAGCACCTCGCCGTCGGTGATCTCGTAGCGGGGGTGGCCGGCGATGGCGTAGGCCAGGGTCGACTTGCCGGAGCCGTTGGGGCCCATGATGGCGTGGGTCTCGCCGGAGTCGATGGTGAGGTCCACGCCCTTGAGGATCTCCTGGCGCTCTTCGGCGCCGATGAGGACGTCGGCCCGCACCCCGCGGATTTCGAACTTCGTCATATGCGATTCAGCCTTTTGAACTCTGGGTGTCCAGCGCGACGAGGACGTCGTCGCCGTCGATCTGCACTGCGTAGGTGGCGACCGGCCGGGTCGCCGGCGGGTTGATCGGCTTGCCCGAGCCGAGGTCGAAGCAGGAGCCGTGCAGCCAGCACTCCACGGTCCCGTCTTCGACCTCGCCCTCGGAGAGGTTCACCTCGGCGTGGGAGCAGATGTCGTTGATGGCGTAGACCTCGCCCTCACTGCGCACCACCGCCACCGGCGTGTCGCCGACCTCCACGCCCAGCGCGCCCTCGTCGGGGACGTCGCTCAGCGAACACACACGGGTGAAACCGTCACTCATGGCGGGCCAGCTTCTCCTCCACCTCGTCCATGATGCGGTCGCGCAGCTCGGGGACCTCGATACGGCCGATGAGCTCCTGGAAGTAGCCCCGGATCACCAGGCGCCGCGCCTCGTCGGCGGGGACGCCGCGCGACTGCAGATAGAACAGGTGGATGTCGTCGAGGCGGCCGCTGGCGCTGGCGTGGCCGGCGCCCTCGACCTCACCGGTGAAGATCTCCAGGTTGGGCACGGAGTCGACCCGGGTCCCGTCGGTGAGCACCAGGTTGCGGTTGTGCTCGTAGGAGTCGGTGCCGGTGGTGCCTTCGCCGATGATGACGTCGCCGATCCACACCGCGTGGGCGTCCTCGCCGCTGAGCGCGCCCTTGTACTCGACGCGGCTGCGGGTGTTGGACACGTTGTGGTCGATCAGCGAGCGGTGCTCGTGATGCTGGGCCGCGCCGGTGAAGTAGAGGCCGTGCAGCTCGGCGTCGCCACCGGTGCCCCTGTAGCGGACACTGGGCGACAGGCGCACCAGGTCGCCCCCGAGGGTGATCACGAAGCTGCGGAAGCGGGCGTCGCGGTTCACCGTGGCGTAGTGGTGGGAGACTTGGACGGCGTCGTCGTTCCAGTCCTGCAGGCTGATCACCGTCAGCGAAGCGCCGTCCTCGACGACGAACTCGACGTTGTCGGCGTAGACGGCCGAGCCGGCGTACTCCAGCACGACGGTGGCCGCCGAGTGCGGCTCGGCGCGCACCACGGTGTGACCGTAGGCGTCGCCGTGCTCGGTGCCGGTGATCTTGACGAACACCGTCTCGGTGAGCTCGGTGTCCTTGGGCACGGTCACCACCGTGGCCGGGTTGAAGTCGGTGAAGCTCTCCCAGGCCAGGGCGCTGACGCGGTCGCTGGGCAGGAACGACGCGCCGAGCCGGGGGTCGTCGCGACCCACCCGCTCGACGACGGCCTGCTCAGGACCGGAGACCTCGACGGTCACGGTGCCGTCGGCGATCTCGCGGCCCTGGTGCAGGCCGCGCAGTCGGCGCAGCGGCGTGAAGCGCCACTCCTCCTCGCGCCCGTTGGGCACGGGGAAACTCGCGGACTCGAAGGATCCGTGCACGTCCAGGTGCGAAACGGGGACGTCCTCCCCGCCGTGGGAGTGCTCGCGGATTCCGAGATTGGGGCTGGCCATGCTTAACCGACCGCTCCTTCCATCTGCAGCTCGATCAGCCGGTTGAGTTCCAGCGCGTACTCCATGGGGAGTTCGCGCGCGATGGGCTCGACGAACCCGCGGACGATCATCGCCATGGCCTCGTCCTCGTCCAGACCGCGGCTCATCAGGTAGAAGAGCTGGTCCTCGCTGACCTTGGAGACGGTGGCCTCGTGGCCCATCTCCACGTCGTCCTCGCGGATGTCGTTGTAGGGGTATGTGTCCGAGCGGCTCTCGGTGTCGATGAGCAGCGCGTCGCACTTGACCGTGGATTTGGCGTGGTCGGCGCCCTCCTGCACCTGGATGAGCCCCCGGTAGGAGGCCCGCCCGCCTCCGCGCGCCACCGACTTGGAGACGATGGTCGAGGAGGTGTTGGGCGCGCAGTGCACCATCTTGGAGCCGGCGTCCTGGTGCTGGCCCTGGCCCGCGAAGGCCACCGACAGGGTCTCGCCCTTGGCGTGCTCGCCCATCAGGTAGATCGCCGGGTACTTCATCGTCACCTGGGAGCCGATGTTGCCGTCGATCCACTCCATGGTGGCGCCCTCGTAGGCGACGGCGCGCTTGGTGACCAGGTTGTAGACGTTGTTCGACCAGTTCTGGATGGTCGTGTACCGGCAGCGGGCGTTCTTCTTGACGACGATCTCCACGACCGCCGAGTGCAGCGAGTCCGTCTTGTAGATCGGCGCGGTGCAGCCCTCGACGTAGTGGACGTAGGCGCCCTCGTCGACGATGATCAGCGTGCGCTCGAACTGGCCCATGTTCTCGGTGTTGATCCGGAAGTAGGCCTGCAGCGGGATCTCGACGTGCACGTTCGGGGGCACGTAGATGAACGAGCCGCCGCTCCACACGGCGGTGTTGAGGGAAGCGAACTTGTTGTCGCCGGGCGGGATGACCGTGCCGTAGTACTCCTGGAAGAGCTCGGGGTGCTCCTTCAGCGCGGTGTCGGTGTCGAGGAAGAGGACGCCCTGCGCCTCCAGGTCCTCGCGGATCTGGTGGTAGACGACTTCGGACTCGTACTGCGCGGCGACACCGGCGACCAGGCGCTGCTTCTCGGCCTCGGGGATGCCCAGCTTGTCGTAGGTGTTCTTGATGTCCTCCGGCAGCTCCTCCCAGGAGGCGGCCTGCTGCTCGGTGGACCGCACGAAGTACTTGATGTTGTCGAAGTCGATCCCCGACAGATCGGCACCCCACTCGGGCAGCGGCTTCTTGCCGAACAGGCGCAGCGCCTTGAGACGGAGCTTCTCCATCCACTCCGGCTCGTCCTTCTTGGCGGAGATGTCGCGGACGACATCCTCGTCCACGCCGCGGCGAGCGGAGGCGCCGGCCTCATCGGAGTCGGCCCAGCCGTACTCGTAGGTGCCGAGCCCGTCGAGCTCGGGGTGCGCGGTAGACGTCATTACGCGGATCCTCCTGGACTCAGACGTCCTTCATCTGACGTTGCCCGCCCTTGCCCCTTCCGGGACGGGGCGGACGTGTTCTCATCGGTGCGCGACTGGACCGGCTCCCCCGCGGGAGGGGGATCGGCCGCGCTGATGTCGCGCGGGGTGACGTGTGTGGTGCACACGCCGTCGCCGTGGGCGATGGTGGCCAACCGCCGCACCGGAGTGCCCAGCAGCCGCTCGAAGACCTCGACCTCGGCCTCGCACAGCTCGGGGAACTCCGTGGCGACGTGGGCCACCGGGCAGTGGTGCTGGCACAGCTGGTCGCCGCCGCCCGGCGCCGGAGCCTCGCCCGCCGAGGCCGCGTAGCCGTCGTTGGACAGCGCCTCGGCCAGGAGCCGGATGCGCTGCTGGGGCGGCGCGGCGGCCAGTATCGGGCGGTAGCGCCGTTCCAGGTCGCCGACCTGGCGCCGGGCGAACTCGGCGACGGCCTGGGATCCGGCCTTCTCCGAGAGGAACCGCAGCGCGCTGGCGGCGAGGTCGTCGTAGCCGTGCACGAAGGCGTCGCGCCCGGCCTCGGTGACCGCGAAGACCCGGGCCGGCCGGCCGCGGCCGCGGCGCCCGCGGCTGCGGGAGTCGCGGGCTTCGACCATGCCGTCGTTCATCAGATTGTCGAGGTGGCGGCGGATGGCCGCCGGGGTGAGGCCGAGCCGCTCGCCCAGCATGGCGGCGGTGATCGGCCCGTGCTCGAGGATCAGCCGCGCGACACGTGCGCGCGTTCCGTTCTCGGCACCCCGTTCGGGACCGGGCGCGGCCGCAGAGGCGCCGGCGACGGCGCCTTCCTCTGGCTGCTCTCGGTTCCCCACGTTTTTCACAACATCAGTGTGGCGTAAATAAGTCCCGGCAGGCAAACGCCCCGCGATGCGGTCGATCACGCAGGACAGCCTTGCCTGACCGGCGTTGCGGCCGGACCACGGCTGCGGCGCCGCGGCCACCTACCCGGACAGGACAACAACCACAGGGGGCTGTGATTCCCACCCGTCGCCCCCACCACCCCAGGGCCCGAATCACCAGCGCGCCGGGGCCGGGCTCCTGCTCGCAGGTGCGGCGTGCGCTCGGCGGCAAGCTGGCTCACTCGCTGGGCGAGTTGCGCCCCATTGCCGCAGCTCACCCCCTCGGGCCGGCCGCCCCTTGACGGTGACCACCCCCTCGGGGTGGCCACGCCTGCGCCACCACCAACCCCCTCGGGTCGGCCACGCCTTATTCGTGGCCGAACCCCCTCGGGGCAGTCGGTACTTCGCCGGTGCCGGGCCGGTGCAGGTCGGCCCGCCCCCCGCCCTAGACTCGGGTGCCATGGAGACAGCCGCGGTCGAGGCCACCGATCTGGTCAAGCGCTACGGCGCGACCACCGCCGTGGCGGGCCTGACGTTCTCCGCGGCCCGCGGCGCGGTCACCGCGCTCCTCGGTCCCAACGGCGCCGGCAAAACCAGCACCGTCGAGACCTGCGAGGGGTTCCGGCGCGCCGACGCGGGCCGGGTGCGGGTACTGGGGATGGACCCCGCGGCCGACGCCGCCGCGCTCAAACCCCGCGTGGGGGTGATGCTGCAGTCGGGTGGCGTGCCCACCGGCGCCCGCGCCGGCGAGTGGCTGCGCCTGGTGGCCTCCTTCCACGCCCGCCCGGTCCCGCCCGGCGCGCTGCTGGAGCGCCTGGGCCTGCTCTCCGCGGCCGCGACGCCCTTCCGCCGCCTCTCCGGCGGCCAGCAGCAGCGGTTGTCGCTGGCCGCGGCCGTGGTGGGCCGCCCCGAGCTGGTCTTCCTCGACGAGCCCACCGCCGGACTGGACCCGCAGGCCCGCCACGCCACCTGGGACCTCATCGCCGAACTGCGCGACAGCGGGGTCGGCGTGGTCCTGACGACCCACTACATGGAGGAGGCCGAACGGCTCGCCGACCACGTGGTGATCATCGACCACGGCCGCACCGTGGCCGCCGACGCCCCCGGCGAGCTGACCGACTCCCGCCAGGAGCTGCGCTTCCGTGCCGACGCCGGCCTGGACACCGCCGCGCTGGGGGCCGCGCTGCCCGCCTCCACCCGGATCGAGCGGCGCGGCGAGAACGGGCGCGAGCCCGGCGAAGGGCGCGCAGCCGCCCCGCGCACCGAATACGCCGTCACCGCCGAGGCCTGCGACGGGGTCGGCCCCGAACTGGTCGCCACCGTGGGCACCTGGTGCGCCGCCAACGGCGTGTCCCCCGAAGGACTGCGCGTGCAGCGGCGCAGTCTCGAAGACGTCTTCCTCGAACTCACCGGCCGAGACTTGCGCTGACCATGATCCGATCCCGCACCGAAACCGACGTGTTCACCCCCGCTCCCGGGGCGGCGCCGCCGCACCGCATGGTCGCCGCGCAGGCGTCCATGGAGCTGCGCATCATGCTGCGCAACGGCGAGCAGCTGCTTCTGACCATGGTCATCCCGCTGCTGCTGCTGACGGGCTTCAGCGTCACGCCCGTGCTCGATCTGGGGCCGGGGCCGCGCGTGGACTTCCTCACGCCGGGTGTGCTGGCGCTGGCCGTGCTGTCCACGTCCTTCACCGGCCAGGCGATCGGCACGGGGTTCGAACGCCGCTACGGAGTACTCAAGCGGTTGGGCGCCACACCGCTGCCGCGCGGCGGGCTGCTGGCGGCCAAAACCCTGGCGGTGCTGGCGGTGCAGACCGTGCAGATCGTGCTCATCTGCGCCACCGCCGCGGCGCTGGGCTGGAGCCCGCAGGCCGACGCGGCCGGCGCCGCCTACGCGGTGCTGCTGGTCCTGCTGGCCACGGCCTGTTTCACCGCTCTGGCGCTGCTGATGGCCGGGACACTGCGGGCGGAGGCGACCCTGGCGGCGGCCAATCTCGTCTACGTGGTGCTGCTGGGGCTGGGCGGGGTGGTCTTCCCGACCGGCCGGCTTCCCCCGGCGGTGCAGCCGGTGGTCGAGGCGCTGCCGATCACCGCGCTGTCCGAAGGGCTGCGCGGCGTGCTTGCCGACGGGTCCGCGCCGTCGGCGGTGCCCGTCGCGGTGCTGGCGGTCTGGGCGGCGGTCGGCGCGGTGCTGGCAGCGCGGTACTTCCGCTGGGAGTGAGCCCCGCCCGCGCGGCCCGACCCGCGGCTTCTGCGGGCGGGCGGGGCCCCGGCCGGACGCCCGCCCGATAAGGTCGTGCGCGTGGAGTTCATCGGGGTGCCGTCGGTGGCGCTGATCCGCTCGCTGGGACCGCCGCTGGTGGTGCTCGCGGTCGGCGGGGTGGTGCTGGTCCGCCGCCGTCCCGCACGGGCGCGGCTGATGTGGGCGGCGCTGTCGGTGCACCTCGCGGCAGCGGCGCTGCCGTTCGCGTGGCTGCTGCTGCAGGCGGGCGCCGGGGTGGGTCGGCAGACGGTCGTCGGGCCGGCGATGATCCTGATCCAGCCGGCCGTGGACGCGCTGGCCTGGATGCTGGCGCTGGCGGCCGCGGTGGCGGCGGTGCCGCGCCGCGGCGCCTCCTCCCGGGGCCGGAACGCCGCCGATCCGGGGGCTCGGGACGATCCCGCACGGGCACGCTGAACCGTGTGCGGGGCGCATCGGGGCTCGGGCGGAACCCCAGCGCCGGACGGCGCGGGACGCGCACGGCACTGATACCGGGCTCCGTCGCATCCGCAGGGGCTTCGGCGGCCCCGTCACCGGCCTATTCGTCCCGCTCCAGGGGGCAGGTCATGCAGTGGGGGCCGCCGCGTCCACGGCCCAGTTCGCTGCCGCTGATCTCCAACACCTCCACGCCGTGCCCGCGCAGATAGGCGTTGGACGCGGCGTTGCGCTCGTAGGCGACGACCACGCCGGGCTCCAGCGCGACGACGTTGCAGCCGTCGTCCCACTGCTCGCGCTCGGAGGAGAACACGTCCTGGGTCGGGGTGAGCACGGTGATCTCGTCGAGCCCGGCCGCCTCGGCGACGGCGTCGTGCATGCGCTCGGGCGGGTGGTCGGTGACCTTCAGCCCCTTGCCGGTGTCGCCGGGCTCGACGGTGTAGGAGGGCAGCATCCCGAGTCCGGCGTACTTGGTGAACACGCCGCGGTCGACGCAGGTCATCACCGTGTCCAAGTGCATGATGGCGCGGGCCTGGGGCATCCGCAGCCCCAGCAGCCGCCGGGCGCCGCCGCGGGCGAACAGCTCGTGGGCGAGCATCTCCACGGCCTGGGGCTGGGTCCGCTCGCTCATGCCCACCAGCACCGCCCCGTTGCCGATCGGCATGATGTCGCCGCCTTCGACGGTGGCCGGGCCCCAGGCGTGTCCCGGGTTCCACAGCTCGAAGTCCGCGCCGGCGAAGCGCGGATGCCAGCGGTAGACGGCCTCGTAGTGGATGGTTTCGCGGCGCCGCGCCTTCTTGCGCATTGCGTTGATCGACACGCCGCCGCCGATCCAGCAGGAGGTGTCGCGGGTGAAGAGGTGGTTGGGCAGCGGGGTGAGGACGAAGTCGTCGGGGCCGAGGGTGTGCAGCCACACCGAGCGCGGCTCGGCGATGCGCTCCAGCAGTTCGCGCTTGGTGATGCCGCCGATGAGGAATCGGCACAGGCTCGCCGGGTCCATGGCTTCGAAAGCCGCGCGCAGCGCGCCGACCGCCATGGGGCCGAAGAACCGCTCGTCCCACACGCAGTCCAGTACGTAGGCGCGGGCCTCCGGCAGTGCCAGGACGTCCTGGAGCAGGTCGCCGAAGAGGTGCACCCCGACGCCGCGGTCGCGCAGCAGCGCGGTGAAGGCGTCGTGCTCCTCGCGCGCCCGCTCGGCCCACAGCACGTCGTCGAACAGCAGGGCGTCGTTGTTGGAGGGCGTGATCCGGTCCAGTTCCAGTCCGGGGCGGTGCACGATGACCTGCCGCAGCCGTCCCACTTCAGAGGTCACCGAAAACGCCATGGGCTCCTCGTCTCGCCTCGGATCGCGCATGTCGGGGCGACGGTCAGCATTCCGTCCGACCGCAGCCCCGAAACCTCGGGCGGGCCGCCGGCGGGGCGGAGCCGGGGCGCGGGGGCGCGGGGCGCCGCATAGGATGGGCGCCCGTGACGACGAACGCGGCCGCTGATTCATCCGGTGACCCCACCCGGAGGCGCCTGCCCCGTGGCGCCGGACTGCTGCGCGCGGCCGGCGAAACGATTCCGCCGACCTGGTTCGTACTCATCGGCACTCTGTCCGTACAGGCCGGGGCGGGCATCGCCAGCCGGCTGTTCGCGGTGCTGCCGCCCAGCGCGGTCGTATGGCTGCGGCTGCTGACGTCGGCCGTCGTGCTGCTGGCGCTGGCCCGCCCGGCGCTGCGCGGCCGCTCGCGCGCCGACTGGATGGTGGCGGTCGGGTTCGGCGTGTGCCTGGCGACCATGAACGTGGCCATCTACCAGTCGTTCGCGCGCATCCCGCTGGGAATCGCGGTCACCATCGAGTTCCTGGGCCCGTTGGCGGTGGCGGTGATCGGGTCGCGCCGCAAGACCGACCTGGTGTGGGTGGCGCTGGCCGGGACGGGCGTGGCGCTGCTGGGCCGCAGCGACGGGACGGTGACGCTGGCGGGGGTGCTGTTCGCGCTGCTCGCGGCGGCGGCCTGGGCGGGCTACATCGTGTTCAGCGCCGCCACCGGCCGCCGGTTCTCGGGCATGTCGGGGCTGGCGGTGGCCAGTGTCGTCGGCACGGTCCTGGTGGCGCCGTTGGGGGTGGCCGCGGGCGGTTCCGCGCTGCTGGACCCGCGGCTGCTGCTGATCGGCGCGGCTATCGGGGTGCTGTCCTCGGTCGTGCCCTACACGCTGGAGCTGCAGGCGCTGCGGCGCATGCCGCCGCGGGTCTTCGGCATCCTGATGAGTCTGGAGCCGGCGGCGGCCGCCCTGGTGGGGCTGGTGCTGCTGGGCCAGTTCCTGACGCTGTGGCAGTGGCTGGCCGTCGCCTGCGTGGTGGCCGCCAGCGTCGGCGCGACGCGCCGCCCGCCCGAGCCCGCGCAGACACCGCCCGCCGACGCGCGCCCCGGCCCCGATCGGACCGGGGACCGCGATCCGGACTGACGCGCGGCCCGGGGCACCGGCGCTCGGCGACGGCTACGCCGGGCCGGCGGCGGACCGCACCCATTCCTCCACGGCGGCGGCGGTCGGTGCGGCCGAGGCCTCCATCATGGTGAGGTGGTCGCCGGGCACCTCCGCGGTCGCGTGCGGCACGGGCCAGTCGACGCTCCACGAGCGCTCGCCGAAGGCGCCGCCGGCGACCGGATCCGCGGGGCGCACCAGCAGGGTGGGAACGCGGGTCTTGAGCGGCGACCAGCCCTCGAACAGGTCCAGGTAGCCGCCCATGGCCGTGGCGCGGGCCGTG
This sequence comes from Streptomonospora salina, assembly GCF_014204715.1. Taxonomy (NCBI): domain Bacteria; kingdom Bacillati; phylum Actinomycetota; class Actinomycetes; order Streptosporangiales; family Nocardiopsidaceae; genus Streptomonospora; species Streptomonospora salina. Next base: position 5,021,496 of record NZ_JACHLY010000001.1, on the reverse strand, counting down.
TCGGTCAGGCCGAGCCCGCGGTCGCGCTCCATGATGCCGGCGATCAGCTGCGGCAGCGCGGCGTCCTCCGGCAGCGGCGTGTCCAGCAGCACCAGCCCGGCGGGGCCGCACTCCTGCGCATCCAGAAGTTCAGCGGCGGCCTGGGCGATCCAGCCGCCCGAAGACCTGCCGACGAGGACGCAGGGCTCGTCTCCGCATACGTCGGCGACGGCGCGGGCCCCGAGCTTCGCCGCCGCTGCGACGGTGGCCGGCAGCGGCTCTCCGGATGCGAAACCCGGGTGGGCGAGCACGGCGACGTCGTTGCGACCGCTCAGGGCTGCGGCGAAACGGGCGTACTCGTGCTGGCCGGAGATCGCCACCAGCGACGGGAAGCACACGAGGCGCGGCGCCGCGCCTCCTTCGACGATCCCCAACGGCCGGGGCGGGGCGCCGTACTCGTCGGCGTCGGCGAAGGTCGGACGCAGCCGGGCGGCGGCGCGCAGCATGTGCACCCCGTCAGCGGCGCGGCCGGCTGAGCAGGCGCGGCGGAACAGCGCGACCACGCTGTCGTCGCCGCCTCCGTCGTCCCCGCCGCCCGGGGCGGCGGGCCCGGCGGTACGGCGCGGGGCGGTCCCCTCCAGTACGCCGCGCAGGTGGTCGGCGAGTTCGCGCGGGGTGGTGCGGCTGAAGACCAGGCCCACCGGCAGCGGCGTCCCGACCGCCGAGGCCAGGCGGTTGCGCAGCTCGACCGCCGTAAGCGAGTCCACTCCCAATTCCAGGAAGCGGCGCTGCTCGCCGACCGCCGCGTCGCCGGGGTGGCCGAGCACGTCGGCGGCGTGGGTGCGTACGACGTCCAGCAGGATGCCGGTGCGCTCCTCGGGGGGCCGGGACGCGAAGTCGCGCGGCAGCTCCACGCTCGCGGCGGCGCCGCCTTCCGCGGTGTCGGCGGGTGCGGCGGAGCCGCGGCGCGGCCGGCCGGCGAGACCGCGGAACACAGGGGGCACGCCGCCGCTGCGGGCCCGCTCGCGCAGGCCGTCGCGGTCGACGGGCATCGCGACCAGGTGGGCTTCGCCCGTCGCCAAAGCGGTGTCGAACAGTTCCAGCGCCTGCTCGGTCTCCAGCGCACCGGCCAGTCCCTGGCGGTTCATCCGGGCGAGGTCGGAGGTGCCGACCTCGGCGGTGAGCGCACTGCGGTCGGCCCACAGGCCCCACGACAGCGAGGTGGCGGTCAGCCCGGCGGCGCGGCGGTGGGCGGCCAGCGCGTCGAGATAGGCGTTGGCGGCGGCGTAGGCGGCCTGCCCGGACGCGCCGAGCACGCCCGCCGCCGAGGAGTACAGCACGAACGCGGCCAGGTCGCGGTCCCGGGTGAGCAGGTGCAGGTTCCAGGCGGCGTCTGCTTTCGCGGTGAGAGCGGCCTCGGCGCGTTCGGGGGCGAGTTCGGCGACGACACCGTCCTCCAGTTCCCCGGCGGCGTGCACGACGGCGGTGAGGGGCCGGTCGGCGGGGATCGCGGCGATCAGTTCGGCGAGTGCGCCCCGGTCGGCGGCGTCGCAGGCGCGCACGGTCGTCTCGGCGCCCAGGTCGGTCAGCTCCCGGGCGAGGGCGGCGGCGCCCGGCGCCTCGGGACCGCGGCGACTGACCAGCAGCAGCCGCCCGGCACCGTGCCGGCGCACCAGTCGGCGGGCCGTCAGCGCGCCCAGGCGCCCGGTGCCGCCGGTGATCAGCACCGTGCCGCGCGGGTCGATCGGCTTCGCCACGGTGAGCACGGCCTTGCCGACGTTGCGGCCCTGCTGCAGGGTCCGGAACGCGTCGTGGGCGCGGTGCATCGGCCGGGCGGCCACCGGCGGATGGGCCAGCCGCCCGCGGTCGAACAGCTCCAGGATCGCGGCCAGCATCGCCTGGATGCGGTCGGGTCCGACCTCGTCGAGGTGGAAGGGCAGGTAGGCCGTTCCGGGGTGGGCCGCGCCGACCTGGGCGGCGTCGCGCACGTCGGCCTTGCCGATCTCGACGAACCGGCCGCCGTCGGCCAGCAGCCGCAGGGACGCGTCGATGTGGGCTCCGGTGAGCGAGTTGAGCACGACGTCGACACCGCGGCCGCCCGTCGCGCGGCGGAAGTGGTCCTCGTAGTCGAGGGTGCGGGAGTCGGCGACGGCGTCGGCGGGGAGACCGCCGCCGATCAGGGCCGGCTGCTTGGACCGGCCGGCGGTGCCGTAGACCTCGGCGCCGAGATGGCGGGCGAGGTGCACGGCCGCAGTGCCGACGCCTCCGGCGGCGGCGTGCACGAGCACCCGCTCGCCGGGGCGCACGCCGGCCAGGTCCACCAGCGCGTAGTAGGCGGTGAGGTAGGCGACCGGCGCAGCCGCGGCCCGGGTGTCGCTCCAGCCGTCGGGGATGCGGGCGAGGGTGCGGCGGTCGGCGACGCCCACGGTGCCGAAGGAGCCGTGCATCATGCCCATGACGCGGTCGCCGGCGGTGAGGTCGGCGACGCCGGACCCCGTCTCGACCACCACACCGGCGCACTCAGCACCGAAGTCGTACTCGGCGGGGAAGATGCCCAGCGCGAGCATGACGTCGAGGAAGTTCAGCCCGGCGGCGCGCACGGCCACGCGCACCTCGCCGGGCTCCAGAGGCCGGTCGGCCGCGGGGTTGGGCGCCGCGGCCAGGCGCACGGTGCCGTCGCCGGCGGGTTCGAGCCGCCACGGCTCGCCGCCCGGCGGCGGCAGCACCCGCTCGGGCGATTCCGCTCGGGCCAGGCGCGGGGCGCGGAGCGTGCCGGCGCGCCAGGCGAGCTGGTCTTCGCCGTGGGCGAGGGCGCCCGCGACCGCTTCGTGGACGGGCGCCGGACCGGTTCCGGGACCGGCGTGGGCCGCGGCCCGGTCGGCGCTCGCCGGCTCCAGGTCGATCAGCGCGAAGCGGCCCGGATGCTCGCTCTGGGCCGAACGCAGCAGCCCCCACAGGGCGGCGCCGGCGAGGTCGTGCGGCGGCGCCGCGGCGTCGGCGCCGTCCGCGGCGCCGACGGGCGGAGCCTCGGCCGCGACGGCGCCTTCGGTGACCACGGCGAGGCGGCAGCCGGCGAAGCGGGTGTCGTCGAGCCAGCAGCGGATCAGGCCGAGGACGCCGCGCACCGCTGCGCGGGCGGCGTGGGCCGGGGCCTCCGGGGGCGTGTGGCGGTGCACCACGACACCGGGCAACGGCGCTCCCCCGTCGACGGCGGCGGCCAGGGCGGCGAGGTCGGGGTAGCGGGGAGTGTTCTCCGGGGCGGGGCCGGCGGGTGCATCGGGCTCTCCCACGACCGCCCAGGAGGCGGGCGGGGCCGGCTGCGGCGGGGCCTGCACCGCCTCCCAGTCGAGGCAGAACAGCATGCTGCGGGCGTCGTGTCCGGCGGAGGCGCCGGCGGGCGCGGGGCGGGTGGTCACGGCGTCGATCCCGATCACCGGGGATCCCCGGGGGTCGTCCGCGTACACGGACCAGGTGTCGTCGTCCAGCGGGGTCAGGCACACGTGCAGCGCGGTGGCGCCTTCGGCGTGCAGGCTCACGCTTTCCCAGGAGAACGGCAGGCGGGGGCCGGGGGCCGGGTGCGGTCCGGGGTCGGCGCCGTCGGCGCGGGCGCCGAGCAGCAGCGGGTGCAGGGCGGTATCCAGCAGTGCCGGATGCAGGCCGAATCCCGCGGCCGCGGCGCGGTGCTCCTGGGGCAGTTCGACCTCGGCGTAGAGGCGGCCGTCGTGGCGCCAGGCCGCGCGCAGCCCGCGGAACGCGGGGCCGTAGTCGTAGCCGCGCTCGGCCATGCGGGCGTAGCAGTCCTGCAGCGGGATCTCCTCGGCGCCGGCCGGAGGCCGGGCCGAGGGCCCACTGCCGGCCGGAGGAGGGCCGGCTTCGGGCGCCAGCACCCCGTCGGCGTGCAGGGTCCAGGCACGCCCGTCGGGTCCGGCGTCGTCGCCGGCGCGGCGCGGGCGGGCGTGCACCCGCACCGCGCGGCGACCGTCGTCTCCGGGGCCGGACACGGCGACCTGCAGCTGCACGCCGCCGGTTGCGGGCAGGCACAGCGGGGTGCGCAGAGCGAGTTCGGCCAGGTGCGGGCAGTCGGCGCGCTCGCCCGCGTGCAGCGCGAGTTCGGCCAGCGCCGCTGCGGGCAGCAGAGGGGCGCCGCTGAGAGCGTGGTCGGCCAGCCAGGGCAGCCGGTGCAGCGACAGCTCCCCGGTGAGCAGGAACCCCGCTCCCCCGGCGTGCGGAACGGCGGCGCCCAGCAGCGGGTGGGACTCGGCGCCGGCGCCGAGTCCCTGCGGGCCGGTTCCGGCGGTTTCGGCGACCCAGTAACGGCGGTGCTGGAAGGGGTAGGTGGGCAGGTGGACGGTGCCGTCGGCCCGCCCGGCGAAGACGGCGTCCCAGTCGGGCTCGGCGCCGCGGGTGTAGGCGGCGGCGAGTGCGGCGGTGAACCGGTCGGGACCGCCGTCGCCGCGGTGCAGGGTGGCGACGACGCGCTCGTCGGCGCCGTCGCCGCGGCCGTCGGCGAGGATGTGCGCCAGCGGTCCGGCCAGTACGGGGTGCGGGCTGATTTCGACGAACACCGCGCGGTCGGCGGCGATGCCGCGCACGGCCCGCTCGAACAGCACGGGCCGGCGCAGATTGGCGTACCAGTAGTCGGCGCCGAGGCGGGCGCCGTCGACCGGACCGCCTTCGACGGTGGAGTGGATGGCGACGTCGGCGGAGCGGGGCGCGATCCCGGAGACGGCGTCGGTGAACGGCGCGCGCAGCGCCTCCATCTGCGCGGAGTGGGAGGCGTAGACGGAGGAGACCGGCCGGGCGTGGACGCCGTCGCGCTCGCAGGCGGCGACGAACTCGTCCAACGCGGTCTGCTCGCCGGAGACCGCGACCGATTCCGGGCCGGTGAAGGCCCCGAGCGACAGCCGGCCGTGCCAGGGCCGCAGCAGCTCCTCGGCCTGCTCGGCGGAGAGCGCCACCGAGGCCATGCCGGTGGTTTCGACGAGCGGCGCGGCCAGGCGGCTGCGCAGTGCGACGATGCGGGCGGCGTCCTCCAGGGACAGCGCGCCGGCGACGTGCGCGGCGGCGATCTCGCCCTGGGAGTGGCCGACCACGGCGTCGGGGTGGACGCCGCAGGCGCGCCACAGCCCGGCGAGTGCGACCATCACCGCGAACAGTACGGGCTGCAGCACCTCGACGCGGGAGGTGTCGGGTTCGCCGGGGTCGCCGCGCAGCACGGCGCGCAGCGACCAGTCGACGTGGGGGGCGAGCGCGGCCTCGCATGCGCCGATGCGTTCGGCGAAGACGGGGGACGCCTCCAGCAGTTCGGCACCCATGCCCGACCACTGGGTGCCCTGGCCGGGGAACGCGAACACGGTCGCGGTCGCCTCGCCCGGCGCGGCGGCGGCGCCGCGCAGCAGCCCGGGGGCGGGTTCGCCCGCGGCGAGGGCGGCCAGGCCGGAGCGGTGCTCGCTTCGGTCCGATCCCAGTACGGCGGCGCGGTGCTCGAAGCGGCCGCGGGTCGCGGCCAGGGAGTAGCCGATCCGGGCGGGGTCGGTGTCGGGGCGGCGCTGCATCCGGCGGTGCAGCCGTTCGGCCTGCTCGCGCAGCGCCTGCGGGGTGCGTGCGCTGAGCGGCAGGGCGATCGTTGCGCTCTCGGGGGCGGCCGCCCCCGCGCCCGCCCCCGCGGGGGCGGGCGCGGGGCCGGTCGGGGCCGCGAGGGTGTGGGGGGCGGGCCGGGCGCCCGTCCGGCCGTGCCGCCACGCGGGGGCGGCTCCAGGGGTTTCGTCGAGGCCTCCGAGGAGGCGGCCGGGGGCCGGGACCGCGTCGGCGGGTGCGGCGAGGGCGGCGAAGTCGTAGGCGTGGCCGGCGGGCGGTTCTTCGACGAGCACGTGGGCGTTGGTACCGCTGATACCGAACGACGACACCGCCCCGATCCGCGGGCCGCCGACGCCCTCCCAGGCCCGCGGCCCCTCGGCGACCACGCCCACCCCCGTCCGGTCCCAGTCGATCATCGGGGAGACTCCGCCGGCGGCGCCGGCCAGTGGCGGTACGACGCCGCGGCCGACCGCGGCCAGCAGCGACACGACTCCGGCGACGCCGGCGGCGGCCTGTGTGTGGGCGATGTTGGCCTTGACCGACCCCACCACCGCGCCGCCGCCCGCATCCTCGCTGACACACCCGTACACCGCGCCCAGCGCCCGCACCTCGATCGGATCGCCCAGCACCGTGCCCGTCCCGTGCCCCTCGACGACCCCCACCCGGGCGGCCTCCACCTCCGCATCGGCCAGCGCCGCCCGCATCACCGCCTCCTGCGCCGCCGGGTTCGGCGCCGAAAGCCCGTTGCTCGCCCCGTCCGAATTCACCGCCGACCCCCGCACCACCCCCCAGATGCAGCGCCCCCGGGCCACGGCGTCCGACAGCCGCTCCACCACGAGCACGCCGGCGCCTTCGCCGAAACCGGTTCCGTCGGCGCCGGCCCCGTAGGAGCGGCACCGGCCGTCGTGCGAAAGCCCGCCCTGGCGGGAGAACTCCACGAAGAGCCCGGGCGAGGAGGCGACCGACACCCCGCCGGCGAGGGCGAGGTCGCACTCGCCCCGCCGCAGCGCCTGCACCGCCTGGTGCAGCGCCACCAGCGACGACGAGCACGCGGTGTCGACGGTGACCGCCGGGCCGCGCAGCCCCAGGGTGTAGGCCACGCGGCCGGAGACGACGCTGGAGGTGTTGCCGGTGAGCACGAATCCCGCGGTCTCGTCGGGCGGCCGGCTCGCGGCGCCGAGGTAGTCGCTGCCGGTGGCGCCGATGTAGGTTCCGGTAGAGCTGTCGCGCAGCGAAGCCGGATCGATGCCGGCGCGTTCGACGGCTTCCCACGCCGTCTCCAACAGCACCCGCTGCTGCGGATCCATCGCCAGCGCCTCCCGCGGCGACACCCCGAAAAACGCCGCGTCGAACCCCGCCGCATCCGCCAGAAACCCCCCGCGCCGCACACGACTCGACCCCGCACGCCCCCCGTCCGGGTCGAACAACCCCTCCACATCCCACCCGCGATCCCCCGGAAACCCCGACGTGGCGTCACCACCCGAAGCCACCAGATCCCACAACCCCTCCGGCGACTCCACACCCCCCGGAAACCGACACCCCACCCCCACCACCGCCACCGGCTCGTGCGCGCAGGTCCGGGCTTCGTGCAGCTCGCGCCGGGTTTCGCGGAGGTCGGCGGTCACGCGCTTGAGGTAGTCGAAGAGCTTCTGCTCGGTGTCGGTGCGCTCGGTCGCAGTGCGCTCGGTCATCGTCGCCCCAGTCGTGTCGGGCCTGCGGCCGCGGGTGCCGCATCGGGTGGCGGGCTCGGTGGAGGTGGGTGGTTCGGCGGTCAGGGAGCGCCGAGTTCGTCGTCGATCACCGCGAAGACCTCGTCGGGGGTGGCGTCGTCCAGGGAGCCGTCGGCGGCCGTCGGCGTTTCGGAGCGGGCGGCCGTGCGCGCAAGGGCCTGCAGCCGCTGCGCGACGCCCGATTCGTGCAGCCGCTCGCTGTCGAGGCGGGGCAGCAGCTCTTCCAGGGCCGCCAGCTCCGCGTCCCCCGCCGGAGGATCCGCGGCGGGCTCGGCGCCGGAGGGGTCGGCTGCACCGCCGTCGCCGGCGTCGCCGTCGGCGCCGAGTTCCGTGCGCAGACGGGCGGCCACCGCCGCCACGGTGGGGTGCTCGAACGCGAGCGCGGCGGGCAGCCGCAGCCCGGTGGCCGCACCGAGCCGGTTGCGCAGGTCCACCGCCGTCACCGAGTCCAGGCCGAGTTCGGTGAAGGGGCGGGCCTCGTCGACGGCTTCCGGTGCGGTGTGGCCCAGCGCCGCCGCGACGTGCTCGCGTACCAGGGTGCGGGCGATGCGGTCGCGTTCGGGCGGGGACGCCTCGGACAGGCGCCGTCCCAGCGCGCCCGCCGGGTCCGGTCCGGCCTCCGGGGCGGCGCCGGCGCCGGGTGTTCCGGGGGGCGCGGCTGCGCGGCGCGCTTCGGGCACCTCGTCGAGCAGCGCACTGGGGCGTGCCGCGGTGAAGGCCGGGGCGAACCGCCCCCAGTCGATGTCGGCGACGGCGAAGGCCGCGTCGGCGCCACCGGTGAAGGCGGGCTCCAGCGCCGCCGCGGCGACCTGCGGCGCCATGCCCGGCATCCCGTGCCGGTGCAGCAGGCCGGCCACGTCGTCGCGCCGGGACATGCCCGTGCCGCTCCAGGCGCCCCAGGCCAGGGAGGTGGCGGGCAGCCCGGCGGCGCGCCGGTGGCGTGCGAGCGCGTCGAGGTAGGCGTTGGCCGGGGCGTAGTTGCCCTGTCCGGAGATCCCGAGCATGCCCGCGACCGAGGAGTAGAGCACGAACGCCGACAGGCCGGCGCCGGCCGTAAGCTCGTGCAGGTGGTGGGCTCCGCCCGCTTTGACCGCCATGGCGGCGTCGATGCGCGCGGCGTCCAGGTCGCCGACGGGGGCGTCGTCGAGCGCCGCCGCGGTGTGCACGACGGCGCTGAGGGGGTGTTCGGCCGGCACCGCGGCCAGCAGGCGCTGCACCTCCGCCCGGTCGGCGGTGTCGCACGCGGCCAGGGTGACGCATGTGCCGGTGGCGCGCAGCTCGTCGGCGAGTTCCGCGGCGCCGGGCGCGGCGGGGCCGCGGCGCCCGGCCAGCAGCAGGTGCAGGTGCGGCCCTCCGTGCTCGGCCAAGCGGCGGGCGGTGTGCGCGCCGAGGGCGCCGGTGCCGCCGGTGATGAGCACGGTTCCGCGCGGCCGCCACGGGTCGCCGGCGGGGCCCGCGGGCTCGGGCGCACAGGTGCGGACGAGGCGGCGGGCGCGCAGGCCCGCGGTACGCACGGCGAGCTGGTCCTCGCCGCCGGACGCGCACAGGGCGGTGTGCAGGAGCGCGGCGGTGCGCCGGTCCGGGCTCTCGGGCACGTCCACCAGGCCGCCCCACCGGCGGGGGTGCTCCTGGGCGGCGACCCGGCCCAGTCCCCACACCGCCGCCTGCGCCGGGGATCGCAGCGGGTCGTCGGCGCCGGTGGACACCGCGCCCCGGGTGGCGCACCACAGCGGGGCGTCGAGACCGGTGTCGCCCATCGCCTGCAGGAGCGCGGCGGCGAGCGCGGTTCCGGCTGCCGGCGCGGCGGCGTCGCCGCCGTCCGCGGGCAGTAGGCACAGTACGCCGTCGAGGGGGGCCTCCGCGGTACCGGCGGCGGTGCGCAGCAGCTCCGCCAGCGAGGCGCGGTCGGTCTCGGAACGCTTGGCCTCAAGCGTTTCCACGGCCAGGCCGCGGGCCGCCAGCGCGTCGCACCAGGCCCGCCCGGTGTCGGCCGCGCTGCCGGACGGTTCGCGTACCACCAGCCAGCGGCCGCCGGCGGGCGGTGCCGCGGGGGCGGGGGCGGGCGTCCACTGCTCGCGGTAGCACAGTCCGGCCAGCGCGTCCCGTTCCCGGCGACGCCGGTGCCAGCGCTCCAGTGCGGGCATCAGGGCGCGTACCGGTTCGGCGGCGGCGCCCAGAGCGGCGGCCGCGGATTCGGCGTCGCCGTCGTCCACCGCCGCCCAGAACCGGTCGTCGGCGGCACCGGCGGCACCGGGTCCGGCAGCGCCGTCCCGCTCGGCGGCGGAAGCCGCGGGGGCGGCGGGCGCTGCCGGCGCGGGGCGGGGCGGGCGCCAGTAGCGGCCGTGCTGGAAGGCGTAGGTGGGCAGTTCGGCGCCGCGGAGGCCGGTGCCGGCGTAGACGGCGGTCCAGTCGACGGGGGCGCCGCGGGCGTAGGCCTGGGCCAGGGAGGCGGTGAAGCGCGGCCACCCGCCGTCGCCGCGGCGCAGCGAGCCGACGGCGGCCGCGCGGGGTTCCGGCCTCCCGGAAGCGGCGGCGTGCTCGGCCGCCGCTTCGGCGGTCTGCTCGACGGCCATGGTCAGCACCGGGTGCGGGCTCATCTCCGCGAAGAGGCCGTGGTCGCTTTCTGCCAGCGTGCGCACGGCTTCCGCGAACCCGACCGGGCGGCGGAGGTTGGAGTACCAGTACTCGGCGTCGAGTTCGCCTTCGCCGACGGGCCGGCCGGTGACGGTGGAGTGGAAGGCGATGCGGGGCCGCCGGGAGGAGACGCCGGCGAGGTCGGCGAGGACGGCCGGGCGCAGCGCCTCCATGTGCGCCGAGTGCGACGCGTAGTCGACGGCGACGGTCCGCGCCCGGATCCCGTGTTCGTCGGCGTCGGCGACCAGGCTGCGCACGGCCGGACCGTCGCCGCTGACGACGGTGGAGGCGGGGCTGTTGACGGCGGCGACGCCGACCCGGTCGGCGAGGTCGGCGCGGGCGCCGATGAGCGCGCGCACACCGTCGGCGTCCAGCGGCACCTGCGCCATCGCGCCGTCGCCGGCGTGGGCGTGCACGGCCCGGCTGCGCAGTGCGGCGACGCGGGCGGCGTCCTCCAGCGACAGGGCGCCGGCCACGTGTGCGGCCGCGATCTCGCCCTGGGAGTGCCCGATCACGGTGTCGGGGCGCACGCCGCAGGAGATCCACAGCCGGGCCAGGGCGACCATGACGGCCCACAGCGCGGGCTGGACGACGTCGACCCGGTCGGGGTCGGGCGCGGCGGTGTCGCCGCGCAGCACGGCGCGCAGCGACCAGTCGACGTGGGGGGCGAGCGCGGCTCCGCATTCGTCGACGGCCGCGGCGAAGACGCTCGACCGCTCCAGCAGGTCGGCGGCCATACCGGGCCACTGAGCGCCCTGGCCGGGGAAGACGAACACGGTCTTGCCGGGCGGGCCGCCGCTGCCGCGGACACCGTCGGCGGGCGCTTCGCCGCGTTCCAGCGCCGCCAGGCCGGCGAGGTAGCCGTCGCGGTCGGCGGCGCCGACCACGGCGCGGTACTCCAGGTGGGCGCGGGCGGTGGAGAGGGTGGCGGCGACGTCGGCCGCGGTGTCGCCGGGGTGCTGCAGCAGGTGGGCGCGCAGGGTGCGGGCCTGGTCCGACAGCGCCTGGGGGGTGTGCCCGGACAGCGGCCAGGGCGGGGCGTCGTCGGCGAAGGCTCCGGTTCCGGCCGTCCGCTTCCCGCCGGGCAGCCGCTCCTGGCCGGTGTCGGGTGCTGCGGAGGTGGCGGGGCGGGTGAAGGCGCGCGGGTGCGGGGTGTCGGCGGGCGGTTCTTCGACGAGCACGTGAGCGTTGGTGCCACTGATACCGAACGACGACACCGCCCCGATCCGCCGACCTCCGCTCTCCTCCCACACCCGCGAACCCCCGACCACCGCACCCAACCCCAACCCGCCCCAATCGACCAGCTCCGACAACCCCTCCTCGGCCCCCGCCAACCCCGGCACCACACCACGCCCCACCACCCCCAGCAACGACACCAGCCCCGCGACCCCCGCCGCCGCCTGCGCATGAGCGATATTGGCCTTCACCGACCCCACCACCACACCACCGGCCCCGACACGAGCCCGCCCATACACCGCACCCAGCGCCCGCACCTCGATCGGATCACCCAGCACCGTGCCCGTCCCATGCCCCTCGACCACCCCCACCTCGGAAGCCCCCACCCCCGCATCGGCCAAAGCCGCCCGCATCACCGCCTCCTGCGCCACCCCGCTCGGCGCCGACAACCCGTTACTCGCCCCGTCCGAATTCACCGCCGACCCCCGCACCACACCCCAGATCCGCCGCCCCGCAGCCACCGCATCCGACAACCGCTCCAGAACCAGCACACCGGCGCCTTCGCCGAAGCCGGTCCCGTCGGCGCCGGCCCCGTAGGAGCGGCACCGGCCGTCGTGCGAAAGCCCGCCCTGGCGGGAGAACTCCACGAACACGCCCGGCGAGCCCATCACCGTGGCACCGCCGGCGAGGGCGAGGTCGCACTCGCCGCGCCGCAGCGCCTGCACCGCCTGGTGCAGCGCCACCAGCGACGACGAGCACGCGGTGTCGACGGTGACCGCCGGGCCGCGCAGCCCCAGGGTGTAGGCCACGCGGCCGGAGACGACGCTGGGCATGGACCCGGTCAGGGTATGGCCGGTGCCTTCGTCGTCGGCCGCATACATCCGCGGTCCGTACTCCTGGGCGATCGCGCCGATGTAGGTTCCGGTAGAGCTGTCGCGCAGCGAAGCCGGATCGATGCCGGCGCGTTCGACGGCTTCCCACGCCGTCTCCAACAGCACCCGCTGCTGCGGATCCATCGCCAGCGCCTCCCGCGGCGACACCCCGAAAAACGCCGCGTCGAACCCCGCCGCATCCGCCAGAAACCCCCCGCGCCGCACACGACTCGACCCCGCACGCCCCCCGTCCGGGTCGAACAACCCCTCCACATCCCACCCGCGATCCCCCGGAAACCCCGACGTGGCGTCACCACCCGAAGCCACCAGATCCCACAACCCCTCCGGCGACTCCACACCCCCCGGAAACCGACACCCCACCCCCACCACCGCCACCGGCTCGTGCAGGGCGGCGCTCAGCCGACGGTTGTGCTCGGTGAGGCGCTCGTTGTCCTTGAGGGCCGACCGCAGCGCGGCCGCGACACGGTCGGCGGCGGGCGGCTGGGGTGCGGATCCGGGACTGTGCTCGGTCATGGCTGCCTCCGGCGGCGGGCTCAGCGTGAATCCGGGAATCGGGTCGCGTCGTCGGTCAGGGCGAGGTCCACCAGGTCGTCGAGGCTCATCGCGTCGATCCCGCGCCCGTCGGGCGGGGCGCCGCCTCCCGGTCCGGGCTCGCCGCCGGTGCCCGGGCCGGTTCCGGTGCGGTCGGTGGGCGCCGCGTGGTCGCCGGCCGTGTCGTCACCCGCCATCCGCGAGGCCAGCGCCGCGGCGAGCGCGTCGGGGGTGGGATGGTCGAACAGCACGGTGGCGGGCAGCCGCAGGCCGGTGGCCGCGTTGAGGCGGTTGCGCAGTTCGACGGCGGTGAGGGAGTCGATTCCGGCTTCGGTGAGCTGCCGCCCGGGCCGCAGCGCGGTGGCCGAGGTGAGCCCGAGGACGGCCGCGGCGTGCTCGGTGACCAGCTCCAGCAACGCGGCGCGCCGGTCCTCGGGATCGTCCGGAAGACCGGAGGGGTCCGCGTGCGCGGCGGCGGCCGGATCCGCGGCGCGGGCCGCCTGCGGCAGGGCGGGGCCGGTGCGGGGGGCGCCGCCGCCCCGGGCGGCGATCCGGGCCGGGATCACGTGCGGACGGTCCAGGGCCAGTGCGGTGTCGAGCAGGCCCAGCGCGTGGCTGGTGCCCATCGGCTCCAGCCCCGAGCGGCGCGCCGCGACCGCCGCACCGTCCTCGCTCAGATGGCCGGTCATGCCGCTGGGCCGGGCCCACAGCCCCCAGGACAGCGACGTCGCGGGCAGGCCGCGCGCCGCACGGTGGTGGGCGAGGCCGTCCAGGAAGGCGTTCGCGGCGCCGTAGCCGGCCTGCCCGGCGGCGCCGAGGACGCCCACCGCCGAGGAGAACAGCACGAACGCCGACAGGTCGGCGCCGGCGGTCAGCTCGTGCAGGTGCCAGGCGCCGTCGACCTTGGCCGCCAGGACCCGGTCGAGCTGGGCGGGGGTGAGTCCGGCGAGGGTGGCGTCCTCCAGCACGCCCGCCGCGTGCACGACGGCCGTCAGCGGCCGGTCGGGCGGAACCGCGTCCAGCAGCGCGGCCGCCTGGGCGCGGTCGGCGGCGTCGCAGGCGCGCACCTCCACCTCCGCGCCCAGACCGGTCAGCTCGGTCGTCAGGTCGGCGGCGCCGGGGGCCTCGGGGCCGCTGCGCCCGCTCAGCAGCAGCCGCCGTACCCCGTGCTCGGTGGCGAGGTGGCGGGCGACGGCGGCGCCCAGGGTTCCGGTTCCTCCTGTGATCAGCACGGTTCCGTCCGGATCCAGGGGGCGCTGCGGGACGAGGACGGTCTTTCCGACGGTGGCGCCCCGGCTCAGCTCGCCCAAGGCGGCGGGGGCCTCGCGCAGCGGACGGCGCCGCACGGGCGGCGGCGCGCCCAGGCGTCCCTCGTCCAGCAGCGTGCGGATCTCGGTGAGCATCGCGCCGACCCGCTCGGGCGCCACATCGGGCAGGTTGAACGGGAGGTAGTGCACGCCCGCGTACTCGGCCGCGACGCGCTGCGGGTCGCGCAGATCGGTCTTGCCCATCTCCAGGAAGCGGCCGCCGGGCGTCATCAGCCCCAGGGACGCGTCGACGAACTCGCCGGTCAGCGCGTTGAGGACGACGTCGACGCCGCCGGAGCGGGAATCCGGTCGGGAGAACGCTGCGGCGAATCCGGTCGTGCGCGAGGAAGCCAGGCGGTCCGCGTCCACGCCCATGGCGCGCAGCAGCGGCTGCTTTCCGGGCGAAGCGGTGGCGAAGACCTCCGCGCCCAGGTGGCGCGCGAGGGCGACCGCGGCCGTGCCCACCCCGCCGGCGGCGGCGTGCACCAGCACCGACTCGCCGGGGCGCACACGCGCGAGGTCGACGAGGCCGTAGTAGGCGGTCAGGTAGGCCACCGGCACCGCGGCGGCGCGCTCGAACGTCCACCCGCTCGGGACACGGACGATCCGCCGGTGGTCGGCGACGGCCGCGGGCCCGAACGCGGCGTCGAACAGGCCCATGACACGGTCGCCCACGGCCAGGCCGTCGACGCCGGGACCGGCCTCGGTGACCACGCCTGCGCCTTCGATGCCCATGCCCTGCTCGCCGTCGAGCAGGCCGAGCCCCACGACGACGTCGCGGAAGTTCATCCCGGCGGCGCGCACGTCGATGCGCACCCCGCCGGCCTCCAGCGGAGCCGAGGCCCACGGCGCGGGCCGCGGCAGGGCGCGGTCGAGGGAACCGGGCGCGGCGACGTCGATGTGCCAGGGGGCGCCGTCACCGGAGGGGCCGGGAGCGGGCGGCGGCGGAGCCACCGCGACGCGGGCGACGTGCACGCGCCCGCCGCGCAGCGCCGCCTGCTCCGCTCCGTCGGCCGCGACGCGGCGCAGCAGCGGCCCCAGCGGGGCGGCGCCGTCGTCGTCGACGAGCGCGAACCGGCCCGGGTTCTCGGCTTGGGCGCACCGCAGCAGCCCCCAGGCCGGGGTCTGTGCGAGCCCGTCGAGCCGGTCGGCGGGTGTGGCCGCCACCGCGTCGCGGGTGAGCAGGATCAGCCGGCCGGCGCCGAAGCGCTCGTCGCCGCACCACCACCGGGCCCGTTCCAGGACCTGCCGCGCGACGGCGCGCGCTGCGCTGCGCGGGTCGCGCCCGCCGGCCTCCGGGCAGGCCGCGACGACCGTGTCGGGCACGGGCCGCCCGGCGTCGACGTCGTCCAGCAGCGCGTCGAAGTCGGCGTAGCACCGGTCGGCGGCACCGTCGGTGCCGCCGGTGCCGCCGCGGGGGGCGGGTGCCGGCCCGACCCGTTCGGGGGCGACGCCGACGAACGCCCACCGGCCCCCGCTCGGCGGCGGGAGCTCGGCGCGTTCGGGCCAGTCGAGGGTGTACAGGTCGGCGCCGTCCCCGGCGGGGTCCGGGGCCGGCGGCCGCAGTACCAGCCGGTCCAGGCGGGCCACCGGTGCGCCGACCGGGTCGGTGAGGTCGAGTCCGACGCTTCCGGTGCCGTCGGTGCGCAGGTGGACGCGCAGGTCGGCGGCGCCGCGGGCCAGCAGCGCCAGTCCGCTGAACGTGTGCGGCAGGTGCAGGGCCGCGTCGCCCTCGGGCGCGGCGACGAGCCAGGCGTGCAGGGCCGCGTCCAGCAGAGCGGGGTGCAGCTCGAACGCGTCGGCGCCGGAGCGCACCGGCTCGGGCAGGGACACCTCGGCGAACACGTCGGCGCCGCGCCGCCAGAGCCTCGTGAGGCCACGGAAGGCGGGCCCGTAGGCGTAGCCGCGTTCGGCCAGGCGGGTGTAGGCGTCGGCGATCGCGACCGGGGTCGCGCCCTCGGGCGGCCACTGCTGCCGGTCCGGGGCCGCTGGGGCGCTGAGCGGGTCGCCGGCGGTGAGCGCGCCGCTCGCGTGCCGCTGCCAGGGCTGTTCGCCGCCGGCCGGGCGGGCGTAGACCGCGCAGGTGCGCCGCCCGTCGCCGTCGGGCGCCGACAGGACGACCCGGACGTCGGTGCCGCCGCCGTCGTCGGGCAGCACGAGCGGCTCCGTCAGCGCCAGCTCCTCCAGCCGCAGGTACCCGAGGCGGCCGCCGGCCGCGAGGGCGAGTTCGGCCAGGGCCGACCCGGCCAGCAGGATGCGGCCGCCGACGGCGTGATCGGCCAGCCAGGGCTGTTCGCGCACGGACAGGCGTCCGGTGCACACCGCCTGCCCGTCGCCGACGTCCACGGCCGCGCCCAGGAGCGGGTGCCCGGTGCCGGCCTGCCCCAGCGCAGCGGGGTCGGCGCCGGCGCGGGGCGCCTGGAGCCAGTAGCGGCCGTGCTGGAAGGGGTAGGTCGGCAGGGCGACGCCGCCCGGGCGCGCGGACGGCACCAGCGCGGTCCAGTCGACGGGAGCGCCGCGCACGAACGCCTCGGCGATCGAGGTGAGCAACCGGTCAGCGCCGCCCTCGCCGCGGCGCAGCGTGCCCAGGGCGGTACCCGCGGCCCGCACCTCGGCCAGGGTGTCCTCGACGGCGGCGGTCAGCACCGGGTGCGGCCCGCATTCGATGAACAGGCCGTGGCCCGCGCCGGCGGCGGCCCGAACCGCCGGGCCGAACCGCACGGGTTCGCGCAGGTTGCGGTACCAGTACTCGGCGTCGAGTCCGGCGCCGTCGAGTTCGGTGCCGGTCACGGTGGAGTAGAAGGGCACGTCGCAGGAGCGGGGCGCGATACCGGCGAGCTCCGCGGCGATGCGCGTGCGTGCGGCGTCGACGCGGGGGGTGTGCGAGGCGTAGTCGACGTCGATGTCCCGGGCGCGCACGCCCTCCTCGCCGGCGGCGGCGACCAGTGCGGCCACGGCGTCGGCATCGCCGGAGACGACGGTGGCGGCGGGCCCGTTCAGCGCGGCGATGTGGACGCGACCGCCGCGCACCTCCGGCCGCTGCCGCGTGCGCTCGGGCCCTTCACCGAGCGCGGCCATGGCACCGCCGGGAACCAGTTCGGCGACGGCGCGGCTGCGCAGGGCCACCACCGCGGCCGCGTCGTCGAGGGTGAGCGCGCCGGCGACGCAGGCGGCGGCGACCTCGCCCTGGGAGTGGCCGACGACCGCGGCCGGGGCGACGCCCACGCGGCGCCACACCTGGGCCAGGGACACCATCACCGCCCACAGCACCGGCTGCACGACGTCGACGCGCTCCAGCCCGGGTGCTTGCGCGTCGCCGCGCAGCACGGCCTGCGGGGACCAGTCGACGTGCGGCGCCAGCGCCCGTTCGCATGCGGCGAAGCGTTCTCGGAAGGCGCGCGAGGCCTCCAGCAGCTCGGCGCCCATGCCGGTCCATTGGGAGCCCTGGCCGCCGAAGACCAGCACGGGCCCTTCGGGCAGGTCCGCGCTGCCCTGGACCGTCCGGGCGCCGGGGGGCTGTGCGCGCCCCCGGGCGAGCGCCGACAGCCCGTCCATGAGGGTGTCGCGTTCGGATGCGAGCACGACGGCGCGGTGCTCGAAGTGCGTGCGCTCGGCCGCGAGGGCGTAGGCGACGTCGGCGGGACCCGTGCGCGGCCCGGCCCGCAGCGCCGACCGCAGGCGCTGCGCCTGGTGGTGCACGGCCTCGGGTGCGGCGCCGGAGACGGCCCAGGGCACGAGGTCCGTACGGACCGGGGGTTCGGCGGGCGGCGCGGACTCCCCGGTTCGTCCGGTCTCCTCGGTCTCCCCGGTTCGTCCGGCCGGTCCGTCCGCACCGGTCGGCGCGGACGCGGGCGGGGTCGCGGCGGCTCCGGGGGTTTCGTCGAGGCCTCCGAGGAGGCGGCCGGGGGCCGGGACCGCGTCGGCGGGTGCGGCGAGGGCGGCGAAGTCGTAGGCGTGGCCGGCGGGCGGTTCTTCGACGAGCACGTGAGCGTTGGTGCCACTGATACCGAACGACGACACCGCCCCGATCCGCCGACCCCCGCTCTCCTCCCACACCCGCGAACCCCCGACCACCGCACCCAACCCCAACCCGCCCCAATCGACCAGCTCCGACAACCCCTCCTCGGCCCCCGCCAACCCCGGCACCACACCACGCCCCACCACCCCCAGCAACGACACCAGCCCCGCGACGCCGGCCGCCGCCTGCGCATGAGCGATATTGGCCTTCACCGACCCCACCACCACACCACCGGCCCCGACACGAGCCCGCCCATACACCGCACCCAGCGCCCGCACCTCGATCGGATCACCCAGCACCGTGCCCGTCCCATGCCCCTCGACCACCCCCACCTCGGAAGCCCCCACCCCCGCATCGGCCAAAGCCGCCCGCATCACCGCCTCCTGCGCCACCCCGCTCGGCGCCGACAACCCGTTACTCGCCCCGTCCGAATTCACCGCCGACCCCCGCACCACACCCCAGATCCGCCGCCCCGCAGCCACCGCATCCGACAACCGCTCCAGAACCAGCACACCGGCGCCTTCGGCCCAGGCGGTGCCGTCGGCCGCTGCCGTGTAGGGCTTGCAGCGGCCGTCGGGGGCCAGGCCCCGCTGAGCGCTGAACTCGGTGAACATGCCCGGCGTGGCCATCACCGTGGCACCGCCGGCGAGGGCGAGGTCGCACTCGCCGCGTCGCAGCGCCTGCACCGCCTGGTGCAGCGCCACCAGCGACGACGAGCACGCGGTGTCGACGGTGACCGCCGGTCCGGTGAAGCCGAGTACGTAGGAGATCCGACCGGAGACCGCACCGCCGGTCCTGCCGGTCAGCAGGTGGCCGCCGGTTCCGGCCGCGGGCTCGTGCAGCCGGGGCCCGTAGTCCTGGCCGGAGGCTCCCGCGAACACCCCGACGCGCCGGCCGCGCAGGTCGGCGGGGCGCAGTCCGGCGCGTTCGACGGCTTCCCACGCCGTCTCCAACAGCACCCGCTGCTGCGGATCCATCGCCAGCGCCTCCCGCGGCGACACCCCGAAAAACGCCGCGTCGAACCCCGCCGCATCCGCCAGAAACCCCCCGCGCCGCACACGACTCGACCCCGCACGCCCCCCGTCCGGGTCGAACAACCCCTCCACATCCCACCCGCGATCCCCCGGAAACCCCGACGTGGCGTCACCACCCGAAGCCACCAGATCCCACAACCCCTCCGGCGACCCCACACCCCCCGGAAACCGACACCCCACCCCCACCACCGCGACGGAGGCGTCCGAGGACGCATATGCGCGCGGTGCGCCGTCGCCGGCCGCCGGATCGGGGCCGTCCTGCTCGGCACGCAGCCTGGCCGCCAGCCGCTCGGGCGTGGGGGCGTCGAAGAGCAGGGTGGCGGGCAGCGCGAGCCCGGTGGCCTCGCTGATGCGGTCGCGCAGCTCGACCGCCAGGATCGAGTCGAAGCCCAGGTCGCGGAACGCGGTACCGGGGTCGACGCCGGCGTGCGAGGCGTGGCCGAGAACGGCCGCGGTTTCGGACAGCACCAGCTCACGCAGCCGGCGCCGGTCGGCGGCCGTGTGCGCACGCGGCTCGCCGCCGCCCTCCCCCGGCACTCCGGCCTCCGTGCTGTGCCGCGCATCGGCGCCCGGGGCGGCCTCCGCCGCGCCGGCGCCGCGCGCATCCCGGGCCTGCGGCGCGTCCGGCGCTTCGGGATCTGCGGCCGGTCGGGGAGCGAAGGAGCGGCGCTGGAACGCATAGGTGGGCAGCTCCACCGGCTCGGCTCCGCCGGCCCAGACCGCGTGCCGGTCGAGACCGACACCGTTGACGTGCAGCGCCGCCGCGTACTCGGCCGCCGCGCGCTCCTCCCCGCCCGGGCGGATCCCGGCGACGAACGCCGCCTCCGACGCGCCGCCGCGCGCCTCGGCCGCCTCGCGCGCCATGGCAGACAGGCTTCCGCCCGGTCCCAGCTCGCAGTAGACCCCGGTGCCGTAGTCGTGCAGCGTGTCGAGGCAGTCGGCGAAGCGCACCGCATGGCGCGCCTGGTGCGCCCAGTACTGCGGATCGGCGAGCTCGTCGGGGCCGGCCACGCGCCCGGTCACCCCCGACACCAGCGCGGGTCCGTCGGCCGGGCGTACCCGGAGGCCGCGGGCCGCCGCCCGCAGCGCCGGTAGCGCAGGGTCGACCAGCGGCGAGTGGAAAGCGTGGCTGACCTGCAGGCGCCGGGTGCTGCGGCCGCGCTCGCCCAGCAGCTCGGCGATGCGTGCTGCCGGATCCCGAGCGCCCGAGATCACTACCGACTCGGGACCGTTCACCGCGGCGATCGCGACCTCGGCACCGACACCCTGGGCGTCGATCAGCGCGCCGGTCTCGGCGGCGCCGGCGCGCACGGCGAACATGGCTCCGCCCTCGGGAAGCGCGTCCAGGCCGCGGGCGCGGGCGGCCACCAGCCGGCAGGCGTCGGCCAGCGTGAACATGCCGCTGACGTGGGCGGCCGCCACCTCGCCGATGGAGTGCCCGGCCACCAGCCGCGGCCGCACGCCCCACGACTCCAGCAGGCGGTAGAGGGCCACGCCCACCGCGAACAGCGCGGGCTGGGTCCAGCCGGTGCGGTCCAGCAGCGACGCCGGACCGGTCCCCTCCCGCGCCCACAGCACGGTGCGCAGCGGGCTCGGCAGCAGCGGGTCGAGTTCGGCGCAGACGGCGTCCAGCGCCGCCGCGAAGACCGGCTCGCGTTCCGACAGCGCCCGCCCCATACCGGAGTACTGGGTGCCCTGGCCGGGGAACACGACCGCGAGCGGGCCCTCGCGGACGGTGCCGCGCAGAACGCCGGTGCGGCGCGTGCCGTCGTGCAGCGCCGCCAGACCGGTGAGCAGGTCCGCACGGTCGGCGGCGACGACGGCGGCCCGCCGGGGCAGGGCACTGCGGGTGGTGGCCAGCGCCCCGGCGAGGCCGGGCGGATCCAGGCCGGGGTCGGCCTCGACCCGCGCGTGCAGCCGGCCGGCCTGGGCGCGCAGCGCGGCGTCGCCGGCCGCGGAGAGCACGAACGGCCGGTAGGCGGGCGCGGCTCCGTCGTCGGCCCCGGACCGTTCGGACCGCCCGGACGCGCGGTCCGTGCCGGTTGCCGCGGCGGCGCCGGTGCCCGGCGGCGGTTGCGCTAGGAGCATGTGGCAGTTGGTGCCGCCCATGCCGAAGGAGGACACCCCCGCCACCCGGCGGGCGCCGGTCGCGGGCCACGGTTCGGCGGTGCGCTGCACGGCCAGCCCCAGGTCCGCCAGCGGGATGTCGGGGTGCGCGCTCGCGAATCCGGCCACGGGAGCGAGTTCGCCCGACTCCACGGCCAGCACCGCTTTGATCAGCCCGGCGATGCCGGCGGCCGCGCCGAGGTGCCCGATGTTGGTTTTGACCGAGCCGACCGGCAGTGGGTCGCCGGCGGGCCGGTGCGCGCCCAGCGCTTCGCCGAGGGCGGCCGCCTCGACGGGGTCGCCGGCGCGGGTTCCCGTGCCGTGCAGTTCCACGTAGCCGACCTCCGCCGGGTCGACCCCGGCGTCGCGGCAGGCCAGGCGCACCACGTCGGCCTGACCGCCGGCGGTGGGGGCGGCCAGGCTCGGGCCGCCGCCGTCGTTGCCGACGGCGCCGCCCAGCAGCACGGCGTGGACCCGGTCGCCGTCGGCGCGGGCCTGGGCCAGCGGCTTGAGCAGCACGACGCCGCCGCCCTCGCCGCGCGCGTAACCGTCGGCCCGGGCGTCGAACGTGCGGCAGCGCCCGCTCGGCGAGAGGGCGCCGAACTCCCGTTCGCGCTCCGCCGCCTCGGGCGCGAGGTTGAGGTGGGCGCCGCCGGCCGCGGCGAGGTCGGACTCCCCGCGGCGCAGGCTTTCCACGGCCAGGTGCACGGCGGCCAGTGCGGAGGACTGACCGGTGTCCACGGCCATGCTGGGACCGCGCAGACCGAACACGTAGGAGATCCGGTTGGCGATGACGGCCCGGCTGGTGGCGGTCAGCGTGTGGTGCGTGGGCTCGGCGGTGCGGGCGGAATGGTCGTCGCCCATGGCTCCGACGAACACGCCCGTCCGGCTGCCGCGCAGCCGCTCGACGGGCAGGCGCGCGTCCTCGGCGGATTCCCACGCCAGTTCCAGCAGGAGCCGCTGGCGGGGGTCCATGGCCGCGGCCTCGCGCGGGGAGATCCCGAAGGGCTCGGGGTCGAAAACCTCGGCGTCGACGAACCCGCCGGGCAGCGGGCGGCCGCCGATGTGCGCGGCCGCCGGGGCGCGGCCGGGCGGGGGCTCGGTGAGGGCGCTGCGGCCCTCGCGCAGCAGCCGCCGGAAGGATTCGGGGTCGCCGGCTCCGGGGAACCGGCAGGCGGTTCCGATGACGGCGATGCCCCGGTCCTCGCTCCGTTGCGCTGTCGTGGCCGCACGTCCCCGCTGCATCACGTCGCTCACCCCTGCCGGTCCGCCGCTGAGCCCGCCGCGGATGCGGGCGTGCGCACTCGGCACGCCGCGCCCGCGGCGGGCCGACTGCGGCGGAATGCGTATCCGCCTGGAAAAACGGTCGCTATTCGATGATCATTCGCACGGAAACGATCTTTCGTTTCCCGTCGCGGGGCCGGTGTCGGCACCCGCGGTCATCGGTGCCTTGTTCCGTCCGCGTCGGTAGCGGGTGCGCCGCGCGTGCGCGCCTGCGGGTATGCGGATCTACTCCGGGGGAGGACGCGGCGCTCGGGGTGCGGTCGGTCCGCCGACGACGTGCCCATTGCCATATCGGCCTCCGGAGGTCGGTGCGGGAAAACGATCACGGAACCACCGCTCGGGAAGCATATGCCCCAAAAGGGGCCATACTCCACTTAGGCAGTCAATCCAGAGTAATCGTAACCCTTAGCTATAACCGGATCAATAGTCCCGCCATTCCCCACGGCAGAACACGGTGAGCAGCGGGTTCACGCGAAAGCGGTGGTGAGGGAGAGATGTGTGAGGCCCAGGAAACAAATTCGGTCCGCACACCCCGTCGGGGTGTACGGACCGAATCGCGATACGTGTTCCGGCGCTACCTCCCACCGTGGGCGGCCGCCACCTCGTCCAGGTAGGCACGGGCCTTTTCCGGGTCGTAGAGCCACTTCTCGAAGTCGGGCGGGTAGTCCCACCCCTGGATCCAGCGATCGCCGACCTCGGGGTAGGTCGCAGCGGCCCCGATGATCTCCTGGAAGTGCGGCGGAAGCTCCTGGTCCCACATCGTCGAGCAGAGCTCGGCGAAACTCTGCACGGGAAGCCCGTACTCCCAGAAGCGCTCGAAGGCGCCGGCGAGGAACTCCTCGTCGAAGGGCCGGTCGCCGTGCTCGACGATGCTCTGCAGGTAGCTGCGCGCGCAGCGGGTGGAGTGGTTCCACCCCTGGCCCACGAAGGGGTCCATGGTGATCACCACGTCGGCGATACCCAGGGCCAGCCCGCCCGAGGGCAGTACTCCCACGGGATTGCGCACCTGCGGGGTGAAGTACTCCACCAGCGTGCTGCTGCCGTCGACCAGCGACGCCCCGGCGACCCGCTCGTAGTACTCCGGGGCGTAGGTGCGCAGCAGGTCCTGCATCCGCCGCCACTGCTCATCGGGGCGGGGCCGGTCGGGCCAGACGTCCATCGGCCCGCCGCGCCGGTCGCCGAGGAACAGCGAGTGGCACGGTCCGTCGGCGGTGAGGAACGGCAGGAGGATCATGTTCCCGGCGTCGGCGGCAGAGGCGGCCCAGCCGATGTTGGGGCTCTCGCCGGCGTCGGGCAGCACGTCGTAGATGTTGGCCTGGGCCACCACGCGCGGCCGCGCCCCGCTGAAGCGGCTGGTGTCGTTGTCGAACAGGGCGCCCAGCTCGCCGTGGCCCACGGCGACCACGATCAGGTCGAACATCCGGGAGAAGTAGTCGAGGTCGCTGAGCGTGACGCCGTGGATGACGACCTTGCCGCCGGCGTCCTCGAAGTACTCCAGCCAGTCGGCCATCTTGATCCGCCGGTCGATGGAGATCGTGTACTGGTCCCGGGCTCCGGTCCGGCCCTTGAGGACCGCCGCCTCGCCGCCCGGCGGATAGAGGTGCATCTTGAAGTCCTCGATCCGCGGGGCCTGGCCGCTCCAGAAGTCCAGGTGGAGCTCGCGCTCGTAGTCCAGCGCGGTCGGAAACGTCATCTGGGTGATCGACGGCCGGCCGGTACGGATCTCCTGCGAGCTCTGCCCGGTGATCACCGTGACGTCGTAGCCGTGGTTGAGCAGGCCGTGGGCCAAGTGGAGGCCCGAGTGCCCGGCGCCGACGATGAGGATCTTGCGCATCAGAGTCGTCCTTCTCGGGGAGTCTGCGGGGTGCGCCGACCGGGGGAGGCGGCGAAGCGGTCATCCCACCGGCGCGGCGGCGGCGTTGGTCGTCAGCGCGTAGCGGAGCAGCGACTTGAGCACCGAGCCGCTGGAGGAGCGGTCGCGTGCGTCGAAGTCGAGGATGGGCACGTCGGCGCTCACCTCAAGCGCCTCGCGGATCTCCTCGACGGTGTACTCCAACTGCCCGTCGAACCTGTTCAGCGCCACGACGTAGGGGATGCGCCGGTTCGTCTCGAAGTAATCGACGGCTTCGAAGCTGTCGGCCAGCCGCCGGCAGTCGACGACCACCACCGCTCCCACGGCCCCGCGCACGAGGTCGTCCCACATGAACCAGAACCGCGCCTGGCCGGGGGTTCCGAACATGTACAGGATCAGCTGCTGGTCGACGGTGATGCGGCCGAAGTCCATGGCCACGGTGGTGGTGACCTTCTGCGGTGTGGCGGAGGTGTCGTCGTGCGGGACGCTCGCCTCGGTCATCACGGCTTCGGTCGTCACCGCCGGAATCTCCGAGACCGAGCCGACGAGTGTCGTCTTCCCCGCTCCGAAACCACCGGCGATGACGATCTTGGTCGACATCTTGGTCGGCATGTCACTGGAAAAGTCGTTCGAGACCACGAAGCGCCCTCTCGAGAACCTGGTTTTCGGACGGGCTGTCGCCCGTGATGGTGGGGTGGATGTACACGACTCCCAGCTCGGCGAGATCGCTGAGCAGTACCTGTGTCACTCCGAGCGGGATCTTCAGCTCCGCCGAGACCTCGGCGACCGAGCGCGTCTCCCGGCACAGCAGGTAGATCCGCTGCGACTCGGGCAGGAGGTTCGCGGGAGCGTCGTCGCTGGGATCGGCGGTGGAGACGAGCGTCTGCACCATGAGGGGGTGGCGTGATCGGGTCCGCCCGCCCGTGAACGTGTAGGGGCGGATACGCGAGCCCCTGCGCTTGCGGTAGCTCATGACTGTGGCAACCTCTTCATTCGCTCCCGGACTGCCCGGGCCGCCGGCTCTAGTTCCCGATCACGTCCCGCAGCTGGGACCGCAGCTGCGGGGTGAGGGCGTGGCCGACGTTCTCCACGAGCCGGGTCATCTGGTAGGCGACGATCTTCATGTCCGCCGACGGCGTGGTGAGTACCGCCAGGCAGGAGCCGTCGCTGATCGACATGACGAACAGGTGGCCGCGCTGCATGCGCACGATCAGCTGCTCGCACTCGCCTTTGGAGAACAGCTTCGCGCCGCCCACGGCCAGGCTGTGCATACCGCTGGCGATGGCCGCGAGCTGCTCGGCGTGCTCCTCGGGGAAATCCTGGGAGGAGGTCAGCACCAACCCGTCGGAGGAGACCACGACCGCATGGTCGACCCCGGGGACGTCGGCGACGAAGTTGTTGATCAGCCAGGCGAAGTTCTCTGCGGTCACGGCTATCTGGTTGTCCATCGCTTCTTCCAGCTCTCTCGCTCGGCGTGCGGGGGTCGGTGCCTGCGCGGAATGCGGCGCGCAGCGCGCGTGTACGCGCCGCGGCGGATCACGGCCGCTCCGCGCGACCGTCGTCCTCGCGGGTGGCGGCGCGCTCGCCCTCCATGAAGCCGTCCAACTCGTCGCGGATGCGCTCGGCGCGCTGAGCGGGGTCTTCGGCGGGTTCGGGGGTCGACGGCTCCTCGGCCGGCATCGTCCGCAGCGGCGACGGATGCGCGGTGCGGCGCGGCAGCCCCGCATCGGTGACCGCGGAGCTCCGGCCGCTCTGGCGCGGGCCGCCGGGACCGTCGGAGGATCCGGGTGCGCCGGAGTCGCCGGGGCGGCCCTCGGATGCGGGCTCGGCGCGGTGGGCGCCGGGCTGGGGCGGGCCCGCGGCGGGCTGCTGCGGGGCCGGTTGCGGGGCGGCGGCCGCCATAGCGGGCTTCGCCTGGTGCGGAACCGCCGACGCGGGAGTAGGCGCGGGCCCGGCGGTGCTCAGCAGAGTGGCGGGGACCACCGTGTAGGCGCTGACCCCGCGGAAGGCGCGGGCCTCCAACTGCGCGCGCAGGCCGTGGCGGTGGGCGATGCGGCTGGCTACGTAGAGCCCCATGTGGCGCATCACGCGCTTGTCCAGCACCGGGGTCCCCGCCAATCGGGTGTTGATGTCCGCCAGTTGTTCCTCGGGGATGCCGATGCCTTCGTCCTCGACGACCACCAGCAGCGCACCGTCGGGCATCATCTGGCCGCTGATGACGACCTGGGCGTGGTCGGGCGAGTGGGTGGTGGCGTTGTCGAGCAGCTCGGCCAGGAGGTGGCTGAGGTCGTCGGCGGCCTCACCGGCGATGAACCGGTCGGGCAGGCGGCCGAGCTGGACGCGGCTGTAGTCCTTGATCTCGGAGGTGGCGGCGCGGGCCACGTCGAGCAGCGAGACCGGCTCCACGCCGGCGTCGTCGCTCTCCTGGTCGGCCAGCACCAGCAGGTTCTCGCCGTTGCGGCGCATCCGGGTGGCCAGGTTGTCGATCTCGAACAGCTTGGCCAGCAGGTCGGGGTCCTCGGTGGAGTCCTCCAGGCTGCCGACGATGTCCAGCAGCGACTCCACCATGGTCAGGTCGCGCATCGCCAGGCCGGCGAGCGCTTCGGTGAGCAGCCCCGGGTCGGGTTGGGGATCGGGAACGCGGACGGGGTCGGCCGGTCCACCGCTCCGTTCGGCGGGAGCGGGAGCGGGTGCGGAACCGTTGCGCGCGGAGCCGTTCCACTGGACCGGTCGGCCCGCTCCGGGCGGGGGCGGATCAGGGGCGGCCCGGTGGGCGCCGGGTGCCTCCGGGCGCCACGGGGCGGGGGCGTCGAACGCCCGTTCCGCCGCGGGCCCCGGGGGCGGGGCCTGCGGAGGGGGATGCCCGTGCTGCTCGGGCTCGTCCCGCCGGCCCGTCGCCAAACGGCGGAGCAGGCGCCGGAACCGCCCGCCGCGGGCGGGGGTGTCGTCGTCTGCGGTCATGCGCGTCGGCCGATCGTCGCGGCCCGGCGGTGGTGAGGGCGGCTGCGCCACAACACGCCTCCTCGAATCGTCTCGGTGACCGGGTATTCCGGCCCTGAAACAGCACCGGAAAACAGCGGAGGCCGCGGTGGCCGCCGATGGTCCCGATACCTTGATCGCGCACCGGCACACGCTGGGAGAACTCCTGTCCGGGAATTCGGATGGACGCTCGCGGCGGCGGGGGCGGCCGCTGCGACACCTCTCCCCTGGACCGGGAATTCCCCAGGCAGGCCGGAATGCAGGCACGAAACAGGTCATGTGCAGGTCTCGTTTTTCGGCGGCCCGGCTCGGGCTTCCGAATCAACGGCGAGCCTAGCAAAGGGCACCGACGAGAACAGGGAATCGCGGAAAACACCGCAGAGGGACTCTATACATCCATTCCGCACCGAAATGCACCGGAGAACACTCGATGACCGGTTCATACCGCATTCGACGTGACGAGTGCCGTCACCGAAAAGCGAGGTTCGATCCGGGCGGTCATCCGGAGTCCCGTTGGGGACTTTCGGCGCTCGGCCGCCGCAAGCGGCGCCCGCCGCTCCGGGGCCGCGGGACCGGGACGAACGGGGGATCCGCACGTACGGGCAACGCCGCCGGCGGGTCGGTCGCCGCGGAGGGGTCCGCATACGCCGGGCGGCGCCTCGGCGCGCCGCCCCCTTCGACGCCCGCGTCCCGAGCGACGCACCGCCTCCGGCTCCGGGTCCGCTCCGCCGCGGGCGGCGGCGCCCCGGCAGCCGCTGGGGCGCTAGGTGCGGTAGGCGGCCGTGGATCCGCGCACGACCAGCTGCGGGGCGAATGTCAGGCGCTCGTGGCGGTGGCCGGGGTCGCCGAGTTCCGAGAGCAGCAGCTGCATGGCCGCCCGGCCCAGCTCGTACTTGGGCTGTCCGACCGTGGTCAGCCCCGGGTGCACCAGCGCGGCCAAGTCGACGTCGTCGTAGCCCACCACCGACAGGTCGCCGGGCACACTCAGCCCCCGCTCCCCCATCCCTTTGAGCACCCCGACGGCCAGCTGGTCGTTGGTGCAGAAGACCGCCTGGGGACGGCGCCGGGGCCCGCCGGCCAGGACCTCTTCGACGGCCTTCTCGCCCGATTCGGCGTTGAGCTGGGCGGTGCGGATCACGCGCACCGCCTCGCCGGGATCGGACCCGGCCTCGGCCACGGCCGCCCGCAGCCCTTCCAGCCGGGTGCGGCACTGTTCGAGGTCGGCGGGACCGCCGAGGTAGGTGATGCGTTCGTGTCCGAGGTTGATCAGGTGGCGCCCCGCCGCCATGCCGCCGGCATGGTTGTCGACCGAGACGCTGCAGGCGGTCTCGCCGGGGACCTCGCCGATGTCCAGCAGCACTCCGGGCACGCCCTGCTTGCGCAGCCACAGCAGGTCCTCGGTGTCGCTGTCGACGGGCATGATGACGGCTCCGGCGGCGCGCTGCTCGGCCAGCAGCCGCATGGAGCGGCGCTGGCGCGCGTCCTGCTCGGCGGAGTTGAGCAGCACCACGGCCAGCCCTTCCTCCCCGGCGGTGTCCTCGACGCCGCGGGCGACCTCGGCGAAGAAGGGGTTGGTGACGTCCAGAACGAGCAGGCCCACGGAGTCGCTGCGGCCCGAACGCAGGCTGCGCCCGGACGAGTTGCGCACGTAGTCGAGTTCCTGGACCGCGCGCTCGACGCGGCGCCGGGTGGGCTCGGCGACGCGCTCGGGGCGGTTGAGGACGTTGGAAACGGTGCCGGGGGAGACTCCGGCGCGCGCGGCCACGTCGTTGATGCCGACGGGCTGGTTGGTGCCTTCGGTCGAGGACAACGCTGCTGCTCTCCGCGGTGCTCGGGCGGCTCGGGGGCCGTTCATGCTCACAGGTTTATTAAAACGTGTCAATATTCGACCTCAGACTACTCTCCCGTATCCGCCGCCGCCATAGCATGACCACATCCGGCACGTCATCACGTGAACACGGAATGACGGGGGCGTTTCGCCGCAACCCCCTTGACACACGGCCTGTGACCCACTTAACGTCCAACTTCATTGAAACGTTTTTCACGCGCGTCGCCCCCCGCGGCGCTCGACCGTCGAAGGAGGAAGCCGTGGACCGTCACCCACCACCGGCTCCTCCGCTCCTGTCGCTGGCGGGCGTATCCAAGTCCTTCGGGACGGTCCACGCCCTCCAGGACGTCTCCCTTGAGCTGCGTGCGGGCGAGATCCACGCGCTCTGCGGCGAGAACGGGGCGGGAAAGTCGACCCTGGTGAAGGTCATCGCCGGGGTGCACCGTCCGGACACCGGGCACGTCGGGATCGGAGGCGAGCCGACCGTCTTCGGCGCCCCCGCCGACGCCCAGCGGGCCGGGGTCGCCGTCATCTACCAGGAACCGACTCTGTTCCCCGACCTCTCGGTCGCGGAGAACATCTTCATGGGCCGCCAGCCCTTGGCGCGCGGGCGCCGCATCGACAGGCGCGCCATGCGCGCGTCCGCCGAAGCCCTGTTCACCCGCCTGGGCGTGCACATCGACCCGGACCGCCCCGCACGCGGGCTGTCCATCGCCGACCAGCAGCTCGTCGAGATCGCCAAGGCGATGTCCTTCGACGCGCGCGTGCTGGTGATGGACGAGCCGACCGCGGCGCTGTCGGGCGTCGAGGTCGAACGGCTGTTCGCCGTGGCGCGCTCGCTGCGGGACAACGGAGCGGCGGTGCTGTTCATCTCCCACCGCTTCGACGAGGTCTTCGCCCTGTGCGACCGGGTCACCGTCATGCGCGACGGCGGCTACGTCTCCACCGACCCCGTCGCCGATCTGACGGTCGACGACCTCGTGCACCGCATGGTCGGCCGGGAGGTCGCGGCCCTGTTCCCCAAGCAGGAGGTCACCCCCGGCGCGACCGTCCTGGAGGTCGAGGGGCTCGGCCGCGCCGGCGTCTTCGCCGACGTCGGGTTCTCGGTGCGCGCCGGCGAGATCGTCGCGCTGGCCGGGCTGGTCGGCGCGGGCCGCAGCGAAGTCGTGCGGGCCGTCTTCGGCGTCGACCGCCACGAGACCGGCACCGTGCGCATGGCCGGCACCGCGCTGCCCAACGGCCGCCCCGCCGCCGCGATGGCCGCCGGAGTCGCCCTGGTACCCGAGGACCGCCGCCAGCAGGGCCTGGTGATGGAGATGTCCATCGCACGCAACGCCACGCTGACCCGCCGCTGGCCGCTGAGCCGCATGGGCCTGCTGCGCCGGCGCGACGAAGAGCGGGAGGCGGCCGCGTGGGGCGAGCAGCTGGAACTGAAGTCCGGAGGCCTCTCCGACGCGGTCACCACGCTCTCCGGCGGCAACCAGCAGAAGGTGGTGCTGGCCAAGTGGCTGGCCACCCGGCCGCAGCTGCTCATCGTCGACGAGCCCACCCGCGGCATCGACGTCGGCACCAAGGCGGAGGTCCACCGGCTGCTGTCGGAACTCGCCGGTAAGGGCATCGCCGTGCTGATGGTCTCCAGCGAGCTTCCGGAGGTACTCGGAATGGCCGACCGCGTACTGGTCATGCACGAAGGCCGCATCGCCGCCGAACTCTCCCGCGGCGAGGCCACCGAGGAATCGGTGATGTATGCGGCGACGGGCCAGAAGGGCAGGGCGGCGTGAGCGGAACCGACGAGACCGGCGCCTCCGCGCCGACGAGCGCGCCGCCCGCCGCGGGCGCACCCGCGGGGCACGGGTCCGGGGAGCACCGCGGCGACGGGCGCGCCCGCCTGCGGATCCCCCAGGCGCGCGAACTGGGCATCCTGCTCGCCCTCGTGCTGCTGGTGGCGGTGACCACGCTGGCCAGCCCGGGGTTCCTCTCCGGGCAGAGCGTGCGCGACCTGCTGCTGGGCGCCACCCTGCTGGCGATCCTCGCCGTGGGCCAGTCGATGGTGCTGATCACCCGCAACGTCGACCTGTCGGTGGGCTCGGTGATGGGCCTGTCGGCCTTCGCCGTGGGCATGACGTTCGTATCCTTCCCCGGACTGCCCACTCCGGTGGTCATGCTGGTCGGCGTGCTGGTGGGCACGTTGTGCGGGGTGGTCAACGGCGTGCTGGTGGCTGCTGCGCGCGTACCTGCGCTGGTGGTGACCCTGGGAACGCTCTACATGTTCCGGGGAATCGACTACTGGTGGGCGGGCGGCCGGCAGATCAACGCCGCCGACATGCCCGACGGGTTCCTGGGCCTCTCGCGCGTGACTGTGCTGGGTGTCCCGCTGCCCGCGGTAGCCGCTGCGGCCGTGGTCGTGGCCGCCGGCTGGTACCTGCGCAACTACCGCAGCGGACGCGAACTGTACGCCGTGGGCTCGGAGCCGGCGGCGGCGCGGCTGATCGGCATCCCGGTGGACCGCAGGGTGTTCGCGCCCTTCGTGGTCAACGGGTCCCTGGCGGGCCTGGCCGGCGTCGTCTACGCCTCGCGCTTCGGCACCCTGGACGCGACGGTGGGCACCGGCATGGAACTGGAGGTCGTGGCGGCCGCGGTCGTCGGCGGTGTGGCGATCTTCGGCGGCAGCGGCACCGTCTACGGCGCGGCGCTGGGTGCGTTGCTGCTGTCCACCATCGACGCCGCACTGCCGATGCTGAACGTCGACGCGTTCTGGCAGCAGGCGGTGGTCGGCCTGCTGATCCTGGTCTCGATCGGACTGGACCGGCTGCTGGCGGTGCGCACCGCCCGCCGCTTGAGAGGAGGTGGTCCCCGTGGGGCCTGAGGTCGACACACCGGCCGCGAGCACCGCGCCGGCACCGGCGCGGACCGCGCCCCGGGCCCGGAGCCGCGCTCTGCGCTCGGCGGGCGCGTCACTGCGGTCGCTGCTGCGCACCCGCGAAACGTCGATCATCGGCGCTCTGCTGGTATCGATCCTGGCGGCATCGCTGATCGTCGAGGGGTTCGCCACCGGCCGCAACGCCGGTTTCCTGATTCTGGACGTGACCGCGATCGCGCTGATCGCGCTGCCGATGACCCTGGTGGTCATCACCGGCGAGATCGACCTGAGCGTGGCGAGCACGCTCGGTCTGACCAGCGCGGTCATGGGCCAGTTGTGGGTGGCGGGCCTGCCGCTGGAGCTGATCGTTCCGCTGTGTCTGGTCCTGGGATCGCTCCTGGGAGCGCTCAACGGGGTGCTGGTGACGGTGGCCGGGCTGCCGTCATTGGCGGTGACGATCGGTTCCATGGCGATGTACCGGGGCCTGGCCTATGTGGTGCTGGGCGACCGGGCGGTCGCCGACTTCCCGTTCTCCTGGACCGGCGGCGCCACCGCGCGGCTGCCCGGCACCGACATCCCCTGGATCGCCGTGCTGATCGCAGTACTGGCGGCGGTCTTCGGTGCGGTGCTGCACGCCACCCCGGTGGGCCGCGCGCTGTACGCCGTCGGCAACAACGCCGAGGCGACCCGCTTCTCCGGAATCTCGGTGCGCTGGACCAAGCTGTGGCTGTTCGTGCTCTCGGGCACGGTCGCGGCGGGCGCCGGAGTCTTCTGGACGCTGCAGTACGGCAGCGCCCGCGCCGACAACGCCTTCGCGCTGGAACTGTCGGTGGTGGCCGCGGTGCTGCTGGGAGGCGTGTCGATCTTCGGCGGCCGCGGTGCGCTGCCCGGCGTGCTGGCCGGCGTGCTGCTGCTGGGCGTCATCCGCAACGCCCTGATGCTGGCCGACGTCTCCTCCGACGTGCTCGACATCGTCACCGGACTGCTGCTGGTGGCCTCGGTGGTGGTTCCCACCACTCTGGCCCGCGTGCGCGAGCGCCGCCCCCGGGCGGCGCCGCCCTCCTAGAACCGACCCCGACATCCCCGTCCTTCCATTCCCCTGCGCACAAGGAAAGTGAATCCACCATGAGAACGCGAATCCGCTACGGCATCACCGCCGCGGCCCTGGCCGGCGTCATGCTGGCGGCCTCGGCCTGCGGCGGCACCACCCGCGGCGACGGCGACGACTCCGGCGGCTCCGGCGGCTCCGGCGGTTCCGGCGAGGCCGACCCCGACGCCGAGATCCCCGGGGACCTGGCGATCAGCTTCCTGCCCAAGCAGCTGAACAACCCCTATTTCACCGTGGCCGACGCCGGCGGTGAGGAGGCCGTCGAGGAGCTGGGCGGGGAGTTCAAGGAGGTCGGCCCTTCCGAGGCGAACGCTTCCTCCCAGGTCAGCTACATCAACACGCTCAGCCAGCAGGGCAGTGACGTGATCGCCACTGCCGCCAACGACCCCAATGCGGTCTGCGGCGCGCTGAACCAGGCCCGCCAGGCGGGCAGCGTCGTGGTCACCTTCGACTCCGACTCCGACCCCGAATGCCGCGACCTGTTCATCAAGCAGGCAACGTCGGAGGGGCTCGCCACCACCCAGGTCGAGATGATCGCCGAGCAGATCGGCGGCGAGGGCGAGGTCGCCTTCCTGTCGGCCACGCCCAACGCCACCAACCAGAACGCCTGGCTGGAGCTGATGAAGGAGGAGCTGGGCACCGACCGGTACTCCGACATCGAGGTCGTCGACACCGTCTACGGCAACGACGACGACCAGAAGTCCTTCAACGAGATGCAGGGCCTGCTGCAGACCCACCCCGACCTGGCGGGTGTCGTCTCGCCCACGACCGTGGGCCTGGCCGCCGCGGCGCGGTACCTGAGCTCCTCGGACTTCAAGGGCGAGGTGGCCCTGACCGGGCTGGGCACGCCCAACCAGATGCGGGAGTTCGTCGAGGACGGCACGGTCGAGGAGTTCGCCCTGTGGAACCCGACCGACCTGGGCTACCTGGCCGCCTACGCCGGCGCGTCGCAGGCGGCGGGCCGCATCACCGGTGAAGAGGGCCAGACCTTCGAGGCCGGGCGCCTGGGCGAGTACGAGATCGGCGCCGACGGCGAGATCGCGCTGGGTCCGCCCACGGTGTTCAACGAGGACAACATCGGCGACTTCGACTTCTGATCCGGTCCGGTTCCGGGCCGCGAGCGCGTTTCCGCGCCCGCGGCCCGGCCGGACCCCGATCCGTTCCGGGGAGGACGCGATGCAGCGGGTCTGCTTCCTGCTCAAGGTCAAAGCCGACCGCCTGGAGGAGTACCGGCGGCGCCACGCCGAGGTGTGGCCGGAGATGAAGGCCGCTCTCAGCGAGGCGGGCTGGCGCAACTATTCGATCTTCTGCCGCGAGGACGGCCTGCTGGTGGGCTATCTGGAGACCGAGGACTTCGCCGCCGCCCAGGCGGCGATGGCCGCGACCGCGGTCAACGCCCGGTGGCAGGCGGAGACGGCTCCGTTCTTCGAAGGGCTCGACGGCCGCCCGGACGAGGGGATGGTGCCGTTGACGGAGGTGTTCCACCTGGACTGACCGACGCCGCTGCGCCGGCCGCCCGCCGGGCGCCGCCGGACGGTCCCGCCGCCCCCGTCGGTCGGCGGACCGGTCGACCGGAATTTGAATCGTTACAACCACGAGGAGCCCTCCTCCATGACCGACCACAGCGCCGTCAAGTCCGCGCTGCGCAAGCAGGCCATCGAGCTGCCGTCCTGGGCGTTCGCCAACAGCGGCACCCGCTTCAAGGTCTTCGGCCAGCCGGGCGTCCCGCGCACGCCCCACGAGAAGATCGCCGACGCCGCACAGGTGCACCGCTACACCGGCGCCGCCCCCAGCGTCGCCCTGCACATCCCCTGGGACACCGTCGACGACTACCGCGAGCTGGCCGACTACGCCCGCGAGCAGGGCGTGCGCATCGGCACCGTCAACTCCAACGTCTTCCAGGACGACGACTACAAACTGGGCAGTGTCGCCAACCCCGACCCCGCCGTCCGCGCCAAAGCCCTGGACCACCTGCTGGCCTGCGTCGACGTCATGGACGCCACCGGATCGGCCGACCTGAAGCTGTGGTTCGCCGACGGCACCAACTACCCCGGCCAGGACGACATCCGCGCCCGCCAGGACCGGCTGGCCGAGGCGCTGGAGGCCGTGCGCGAGCGGCTGGGCCCCGACCAGCGGATGCTGCTGGAGTACAAGCTCTTCGAACCGGCGTTCTACACCACCGACGTGCCCGACTGGGGCACCGCCTACGCCCACTGCCTCAAACTCGGCGACCAGGCCCAAGTCGTCGTCGACACCGGCCACCACGCGCCCAGCACCAACATCGAGTTCATCGTCGCCTTCCTGCTGCGCGAGCACAAGCTCGGCGGATTCGACTTCAACTCCCGCTTCTACGCCGACGACGACCTGATGGTGGGCGCGGCCGACCCCTTCCAGCTGTTCCGGATCATGTACGAGGTCGTGCGCGGCGGCGGCTTCGAGCCGCAGGAGGGCATCGCCTTCATGCTCGACCAGTGCCACAACATCGAGCCCAAGATCCCCGGCCAGATCCGCTCGGTCCTCAACGTCCAGGAAGCCACCGCCAAGGCCCTGCTGGTCGACGCCGAGGCGCTGTCCGCCGCCCAGAGCGCGGGCGACGTGCTGGGCGCCAACGCGGTGCTGATGGACGCCTACAACACCGACGTCCGCCCGCTGCTGGCCGAGCTGCGCGCGGAGGAAGGG
Organism: Streptomonospora salina; assembly: GCF_014204715.1. Lineage (NCBI taxonomy): Bacteria > Bacillati > Actinomycetota > Actinomycetes > Streptosporangiales > Nocardiopsidaceae > Streptomonospora > Streptomonospora salina. The sequence continues at coordinate 4,985,921 of NZ_JACHLY010000001.1, read as the reverse complement.
CTGGACCCCGACCCCATGGCGGCGTTCTCCCGCTCGGGCTACATGGAGGCGATCGCCGCCGAGCGCGTCGGCGGCCAGCAGGCCGGATGGGGGGCCTGACGATGGCGACGGCACACCCCGCACCGCGCACCTCCGCCCGGCACCGGCTGGCCGCGGCCGGCCTGGCCGCGCTCGTCCCGCTCACCGCGCTCGGTGCCGCCACCGCCCCCGCGTCCGCCGACACCGGGGCCTCCGCAGGGCCCGGCGCCGAACTGGTGCGCGACAGCGTCCTGGACGAGCAGGGCCTGTACTTCGAGTCCTACGACGGCATCGTCAACAACAACTCCTTCCAGCAAGAGGGCATCCTCACCCACGGCCGCTACCAGTACGCGGCCTGGTACACCGCCGACCGCACCGCGGTGATCGCCCGCCGCCCGGCCGGCACCCCCGCCGCGTGGCAGACGGTGGAGCTCCCGCACAAGCTCAGCGCCGACGACTCCCACAACGTCATCGCGATGGGCGTCTCGGCCGAGGACGGGCGGCTGCACATCGCCATGGACACGCACAACTCCACGGTGTACTACCTGCGTTCGCAGACCGGCCTGGCCGACGGGCGCGGCCCCTGGAAAGCCGACTCCTTCGGGGAGGTCCAGCGCAGTCTGGAGGGCCTGGATCCGGGCGGCATCACCTACCCCCGGTTCGTGCCCACCCCCGACGGCGGCCTGCAGCTGACCTACCGCACCGGCGGGTCCGGCGACGGCGTCCTGGAGCTGGCCGAGTACACCGGACAGGACTGGACGAACGTGGGCGCCTGGTCCTCGGCCGAGGGCGGATACGCCGCCAACGGCGCCACCAGCGGCACCCGCAACATGTACCTGCACGGCATCGGCTACGACACCGACGGACGGCTGCACGCCTCCTTCACCTGGCGCGAGACCGCCGCGGGCGGCGACATCCTGTGCGACCCGGGCGGCCTGGCCAACCACGACACCGGCTACGTCTACAGCGACGACATGGGCCGCACCTGGCGCACCGACGACGGGCGGCTCGCCGCCGAAACCGGCACCGGCAACCGCGTCTCGGTCGACACCCCCGGTCACGTCGTCGACCCGCTGGGTGTGGACCACGCGCTGATGAACCAGGAGTCCCAGGCCGTGGACTCGGGGGGCGCCCCCCACATCATGGTCAGCTACGTGCCCGGGCGCTTCACACAGTGCGTCGGCGACTTCGTCGGCCAGCGCGAGCAGTGGGCCCGCCCCTTCCACATCTTCCGCGACGACTCCGGTTCCTGGCACAAGACCGAGCTGCCCGAGCGCGTGGACGCCTTCGGCCGCTCGCGCCTGGTGCTGGGCCCCGACGACGACGCCTACGCCGTGCTGCCCGGAGGCACCATCCTGGCCGCCACGGCCGCCTCCGACTACAGCGACTGGCGCACCGTCTACGACGGGGCCGGGATCGACTCCTTCGGGGAAGTCCTGGTCGACGACTCGCGTCTGGACTCCGACGGCCGGCTGTCGGTCTTCTACCAGGAGCCGAGCACCGGCGAGGAGCCCTCCCCCGTCCACGTGGCCGACTTCGCGGTCGACTGAGCCCAGCAGCACACATCCAGCGAACTTCAGGGGACGACATGACCGAGCAGACGACCCACGCCCAGGTCGCGGCGCTGCTGGAGCGCTCGCACCGGCTGGGCTCCGACCCGCGCAACACCAACTACGCCGGCGGCAACGCCTCGGCCAAAGGCACCGCCACCGACCCCGTCACCGGCGAGGGCACCGAGCTGATGTGGGTCAAGGGCTCCGGCGGCGACCTGGGCACGCTCACCGAAGCGGGGCTGTCGGTGCTGCGGCTGGACCGGCTGCGCGCCCTGCCCGGGGTCTACCCGGGCGTCGAGCGCGAAGACGAGATGGTCGCCGCGTTCGACTACTGCGCCCACGGCAAGGGCGGTGCCGCGCCCTCCATCGACACCGCGATGCACGGCCTGGTCGAGGCCGCCCACGTCGACCACCTCCACCCCGACTCCGGCATCGCGCTGGCCTGCGCCGCCGACGGGCGGAAGCTGACGGCCGAGTGCTTCGGCGACAAGGTCGCCTGGGTGCCCTGGCGCCGCCCCGGATTCCAGCTGGGGCTGGACATCGCGGCGATCAAGCGGGACAACCCGCAAGCCGTCGGGGTGGTCCTGGGCGGGCACGGCATCACCGCCTGGGGCGAGACCGCCGAAGAGTGCGAGGCCAACTCCCTGGAGATCATCCGCACCGCCGAGCGCTTCATCGCCGAACGCGGCACGGACGGGCCCCACCCCTTCGGAGACGTCGTCGCGGGCCGCGCGCCGCTGCCCGAGGCGCAGCGCCGCGAGCGCGCAGCCGCGCTGCTGCCGGCGGTGCGCGGGCTGGCCTCGACCGACCGGCCGCAGGTGGGCCACTACACCGACAGCGAGGCGGTGCTGGACTTCGTCTCGCGCTCCGCGCTGGAGCGGCTGGCGGCCCTGGGCACCTCCTGCCCGGACCACTTCCTGCGCACCAAGGTGCGCCCGCTGGTGCTCGACGTCGCCGCCGACGCGCCGATCGACCAGGCCCTGGAGCGGCTGAGCGAGCTGCACGCCGCCTACCGGGAGGACTACCGGGCCTACTACGAGCGCCACGCCGACGCGGACTCGCCGCCCATGCGCGGCGCCGATCCCGCGATCGTGCTGGTCCCGGGCGTGGGCATGTTCTCCTTCGGCGCCGACAAGCAGACGGCGCGGGTCGCCGGCGAGTTCTACGCCAACGCGATCAACGTCATGCGCGGCGCCGAGACGCTTTCCGCCTACTCCCCCATCCCCGAGTCGGAGAAGTTCCGGATCGAATACTGGGAGCTGGAGGAGGCCAAGCTGCGCCGCAAGCCGGCGCCCAAGCCGCTGGCGACCCGGATCGCGCTGGTGACCGGCGGCGGTTCGGGCATCGGCCGGGCCACGGCCCGTCGCCTGGCCGCCGAGGGCGCATGCGTGGCGGTGGCCGACCGCGACACCGACGCCGCCGCCGAGGTGGCCGCCGAACTGGGCGGCGCCGACGCCGCGGTCGCGGTGGCGGTCGACGTCACCGATCCCGACGGGATCGCGGCGGCGCTGCAGGAGAGCGTCCTGGCCTTCGGCGGTGTGGACCTGGTGGTCAACAACGCGGGGCTGTCGGTCTCCAAGCCGCTGCTGGAGACCACCGAGCAGGACTGGGATCTGCAGCACCGGGTCATGGCGCGCGGGTCGTTCCTGGTCTCCCGGGAGGCCGCGCGGGTGCTCACCCGCCAGGGCATGGGCGGCGACATCGTCTACATCTGCAGCAAGAACGGGGTGTTCGCCGGCCCCAACAACATCGCCTACGGGGCGGCCAAGGCCGACCAGGCCCACCAGGTGCGGCTGCTGGCCGCCGAACTGGGCGGCGAGGGGATCCGCGTCAACGGCGTCAACCCCGACGGGGTCGTGCGCGGCTCGGGCATCTTCGCGGGCGGCTGGGGCGCCCAGCGCGCCGCCGTCTACGGCGTACCCGAGGAGGAGCTGGGCGCGTTCTACGCCCAGCGCACCCTGCTCAAGCGCGAGGTGCTGCCGGAGAACGTGGCCAACGCCGTCTACGCGCTGACCTGCGGGGAGCTCAGCCACACCACCGGGCTGCACGTCCCCGTCGATGCGGGCGTGGCGGCCGCCTTCCTGCGCTGAGGCGGGCGGGGGCGGGGGCGCCGACGCTCCCGCCCTCACTCTGCCCGCCCCTTCTCCGCCGACGCCCCGCCCCGGCTTCCCGTCCGGCGCCGGGTACCGCACCCGACCTCCCCGCGGCCCGCCGGCCGCTCTCACCCGGAAAGGCCCGCCGTGTCCTCCTCCGACGTCTTCGCCGCCGTCGACCTGGGCGCCTCCAGCGGGCGCGTCGTCGCGGGCCGCATCGGCCCCGGCGAGCTCGCGCTGACCGAGGTGCACCGCTTCCCCAACCGGCCGCTGCGCCTGCCCAGCGGACTGCACTGGGACATCGGCGGCCTCTACCACGGCATGCTCGACGGGCTGCGCGCCGCCGCGCCGCACGCGCCCCGTTCGGTCGGCATCGACTCCTGGGCCGTGGACTACGGCCTGCTCGACGCGGACGGCGCGCTGCTGGGGCTGCCCCACCACTACCGCGATCCCCGCACCGGCACCGTCGCACCCGCGATGGTCGAGCGCCTGGGCGCCGCGCAGCTGTATGCCCGCAACGGGCTGCAGTTCCTGCCCTTCAACACGATCTTCCAGCTCGCCGCCGCGCGGGGCACACCGCAGCTGCACGGCGCGGACGCGCTGCTGCTCATCCCCGACCTGCTGGCCTACTGGCTGACGGGAGAGCGCGGCGCCGAAGCCACCAACGCCTCCACCACCGGCCTGCTCGACGTCGCCACGCGCCGCTGGTCGCCCGAACTGGCGGAGGCGGCCGGCATCGACCCGGCCCTGCTGGGCGCGCTGCGCTCCCCCGGCGAGCGCATCGGCACGCTGCTGCCCGGCCCCGCCGAGCACACCGGACTCGACGCGGGCACTGCGGTGGCCGCCGTCGCCTCCCACGACACCGCTTCGGCGGTGGCGGCGGTGCCGGCGCGCACCGAGCGGTTCGGCTACGTCTCCTGCGGTACCTGGTCGCTGGCGGGTCTGGAGCTGGAGGCTCCGGTGACCGCGCAGGAGGCGCGCGCCGCCAACTTCACCAACGAGCTCGGCGTCGACGGCACCACCCGGTTCCTGCGCAACATCATGGGGCTGTGGCTGGTCCAGGAGTGCCTGCGCGCGTGGGACCTGGACGACTCCGCGCTGCCGGGGCTGCTGCAGGAGGCCGCCGCAGCGCCGGCGTTCGCCGGCCTCATCGACGCCGGCGACCCCCGCTATCTGCCGCCCGGCGGCATGCCCGAGCGCATCTCCGCGCACCTGCGCGAGACCGGCCAGGCCGAGCCCGCCGATCGCGGTGCGCTGCTGCGCTGCGTTCTGGAGAGCCTGGCGCTGGCCCACCGCGACACCCTGCGGCGGGCGTGCGCGCTGGCGGGACGCGACATCGAGGTGGTGCACCTGGTGGGCGGGGGCGCGCGCAACGAGCTGCTGTGCCAGTGGACCGCCGACGCCCTGGGCCTGCCGGTGGAGGCCGGCCCGGTGGAGGCGACGGCCATCGGCAACCTCGCGGTCCAGGCCCGCGCCGCCGTCCCGGGCGCCTCCCACGCCGACCTGCGGCACCTGATCCACGCCACCCAGCGGCCCCGCCGCTACGAGCCGGCCGCCGACACCGCCGCATGGGACGCGGCGGCGGCGCGCCTGCGCCTGGAGTAGCGGCCGCTGCACAGAACCGTCGACCTTGTAGCTACCGTAGCGGAAAATCGTTTTCAGTCACCGTAGCTACAAGATCGACGGGGCCCCGGAGCCGTTTGGGGCCGGTCGGCGGAGGGCTCCCGGCGGGCTCCTATCCCTCGGCGGCGCGGGCGGCGCCGAGGTCGCTTCCGAGCGCGGCGAAGGTCCGGTCGAGGCCGTCGAGGAACGCCGACAGCGCCAGTTCGAAGCTGTCGTCGTCGATCTCGGCCGCGTGCTCGGAGAGCCGGTGGGCCTGGGACAGGTTGGGGTAGCGGTCGCGGTAGACCTGGACGTCGTCGTCGAATCCGCGGGCGAAGGAGTTCATGGCCGCGCCCACCACCAGGTACTTGGTAGAGGCGCCGATCATGGTGGCGTGGCGGGCCGGCCAGCCGGCGGCGACCAGGCCCCCGTGCACGGCGTCGGCGCGGCGCAGCGCGGCTTCGCGGCGTCCCGGCCCGGCGGCGACGACCGGCACGAGGTTGGGGTGGGCCGCCAGCGCCGCGCGGTAGGAGCGCGCCCAGACCGTCAGGCCGCTGCGCCAGTCGCCGGAAGCGAAGCCCGAGACGTCGACCTCGGCCATGATCTCGTTGGCGATGTCGGCGAGCAGGTCCTCCTTGGTGCGGTAGTGGCTGTAGAGCGACGCCGCCTGGACGTCGAGCTCCTGGGCCAGCCTGCGCATCGAGAGGCCCTCCAGGCCGTCGCGGTCGACGAGCGCGAGCGCGGCCGTGCGGATGCCGCTCACGCTCAGCATCGGCGTCCTGGGTCGGGCCACGCCGTCCTCCCGTGGTCTCGTCGGGTGCCGCCGCCCGGCGCGACGGCGTCTGGTGCGATCCTGCCACGCCCGGCGGGCGGATGCGGATCCGGCCGCAGCGGCGGCCCGCGTCCCGGGGCCCGGCGCTGCTTCCGGCGCCGCCGCGCGCTTGCGCCGGTCCTCGGACAGCGCCTACGCTCAAAACCGAACACCGTTAGGTAAACAGAGGAGCGGGGACGCATGGTCGACTTCGGACTGAGCGAGGAGCAGCGGGAGATCCGGGCGTGGGTGCGCACCTTCGTCGAACGCGAGATCATCCCGCGGGAGAACGACGTACTGCGCCGCGAGCGCGAGGGCGCCGCTCCGGGCCTGAACGCCGACGAGGTGCGCGAGCTGCGGGAACTGGCCCGCAAGTCCGACTTCTGGGGAGTGCAGACCCCCGTCGAATACGGCGGCATGGGCCTGGACGCGGTCTCGGCCGCCATCATCGAGACCGAACTCGGCCGCAGCTTTCTGACCTTCAAGTTCGGCGGCGAGGCCGACAACATCCTCTTCCACTGCAACGAGGAGCAGAAGCAGCGCTACCTGCTGCCCACCATCGCCGGCGAGCGGCACTCCTGCTTCGCCATCACCGAGCCCGGCGCCGGCTCCGACGCCAAAGCGATCCGGGCGCGCGCCGTCAAGGACGGCTCGGACTGGGTGATCAACGGCGAGAAGACCTTCATCACCGGCGGCTGCGAGGCCGACTTCGCGCTGGTCTTCGCCGTCACCGACCCCGAGCTGGGCGCCAACGGCGGGGTCACCTGCTTCCTGGTCGACCGCGAGGCCGGCTGGACCTCCGAGCCCATCGACACCATGGGCGAGCGCCGCCCCGCCTCGCTGTTCTTCGACGACGTCCGGGTGCCCGAGGCCAACGTGCTCGGGGAGGTCGGCAAGGGCTTCGAGCTGGCCATGCAGTGGATCGGCAAGGGCCGCTACCTGCTGCCGGCCCGCGCGCTGGGCGGTTGCGAGCGGATGCTGGACATGAGCATCGACTACTCCAAGACCCGCACCACCTTCGGCGAGCCCATCGCCGAGCGCCAGGCCATCCAGTGGATGATCGCCGACTCCCAGACCGAGATCGAGGCGCTGCGGCTGCTGGTGCTCAACGCCGCCTGGCAGGTCGACCAGAACCGCGACTCGCGCCACGCCCAGTCGATCGCCAAACTCTTCGGCGGTGTCAAGGCCAACGAGATCGTCGACCGGATGATGCAGATCCACGGCGGCATGGGCTACACCCGCGAACTGCCCCTGGAGCGCTGGTACCGCGACCTGCGGCTGCTGCGCATCTTCGAGGGCACCGACGAGATCCAGCGGCGCACCATCGCCCGCGACCTGCTGAAGGGCCGCGTCAAGGTCGGCGAGACGCTGGGCTGACTCGCGTCGGCCCCGGCCGGGCCGGCCCCCGGGCCCGGTCGGCCTCCGCGGCGGGCGCGCCCGAGGGAACCGGCGGGGCGCGCACCGCCGCGGTCCGCGCGTCAGTCGTCTGCGCGGTCGCCGACCGTGGCCGCCACCAGGTGCCCGTGCCCGCGCACGCTGACCCGGCCGCAGCAGGCCGGCACGAACACCGACTCGCCCCGGCGCAGCGCCAGCACCTCGCCGGACTCCGCGACCAGGTCGGCCGACCCGTCCAGGCACAGCACCACCGAGGGCACGCCGCTCTCCAGCCGCGTGCCGATCTCCCCCGGCCCGGCGGTGGCCAGCGCGAAATCGCCGACGCCGGGGCGGAACTCGGTGCGCCCCCCGGCCGGCTCGGGCCCGGTGAACGGTATGGGCAGCACGGAGAAGTCCACCACCGCGAGGACCTCGGCGGTGTCGACGTGCTTGCCGGTCAGGCCGGCGCGCAGCACGTTGTCGGATCCGGCCATCACCTCCACGGCCGTGCCCCGCAGATAGGCGTGCACGTTGCCGGCCGGGAGGAACAGCGCCTCGCCGGGGCGCAGGCTGACGCGGTTGAGCAGCAGCGCCGCGACGGCACCGGGATCGCCGGGGTAGCGCTCGGCCAGCTCCATGACGGTGTCGTGGTGGGCGCCCGATCCCAAGCGCTTCCACTCGGCTACGAAGTCGCCCACGAGCCGCTCGCGCCCGTGGCGGTCCAGCGTCAGCAGCCGGGTCAGCGCGGCGCGCAGCGCGGTGTGCACCCCGGTGCGCTCCAGGTCGCCGCGCAGCATCCCGGCGAGCTCGCAGGTGAGCCCGTCCAGGTCGGCGCGTGCCGCGGCGGGGGCGCGGAAGCCGCACAGCGCCTCGAAGGGCTCCAGCGCCAGCACCAGCTCGGGTTTGTGGAAGGGGTCGCGGTAGTTGCGGTGGGGTGCGGTGACGGGGATTCCGGCCGCCTCTTCGGCGGCGCAGCCCGCGCGGGCGCGTGCGGCGTCGGGGTGGACCTGCAGGGACAGCGGCTCCTCGGCGGCCAGCACCTTCAGCAGGAACGGCAGGCGTTCGCCGAAGCGCTCGACGGTGCTCTCGCCCAGCATCTCCTTGGGCGCTGCGGCGATGACCTCGTCGAACGAAGACCGGCCCTGGGGCGTGACGACGGTACTGGGTGCCCCGGGGTGGGCGCCCAGCCACAGTTCGGCCTGAGGCCGGCCGTCGGGTTCGACGCCCAGCAGCCGCGGGATGGCGCTCTTCGCCCCCCAGGGGTACGGGCGTACCTGGTTGATCAGCCTGTGCATCCGCCCCGCTCTTTTCGTTCTCCGCCACCGGTCGCACCGCCGGTGACAGTCTGGCCGACCGGGCTCGGCCGGGTCAGTCCGGCCTCCCCCTCGGTTGCGGGTGGTGCCCGCACCACCCGCGCACCGCGCCGTGCTACCCAACGTACCGAACCGCCCGGGGCCGTACTGGACGCCCCGGCCAGGGGCGGACGTACCCGGCGGCGGCCGCCGACGCACGGCGCCGAGGCCCGGGCTCGACCGGCGCCCCGCCCGGGTGCCGGGCCGGCGGCTGCGGTCCGCGGCCCATACGGGCGCGGTCCCGCTCTCCGCGGAGCGCTATAGCGGGCCCGGCGGTCCCGTTCCGGCCGCGGAAAGGCCGCCGCCCACTCCTCCGCCGCCGTCGGCCGGGTCTGGGGCGGCGGGCGGCGCCGCCTTCCACGCACCGGTTCGCCGGGGCGGAGGGACGGCGGGTGCGGGGCGCCGGGGCCGGTGCGGGGTGCGGAACGGCCGGCCGACCGCGGCTCCGCAGCGCACGCGCATAACAATTCCGAACGGCGAGGATCACATGGACTCACAAATGGTATTACCATTGCCGCCAGCCAACGACGCACGTCACACCGTGCGCCGTCCCGATCCCGTTCCCGGAGGCCCCCGTGGAAGCGATAGACCCCGCTTACGGCACCGTGCCCTTGCTGCTTGTCGCAGCCGGCGCGATCGCCGCCCTGCTGATACTCGTGATCTGGGTGCGGCTGCACGCCTTCGTCGCCCTCACCCTGGTCAGCGTCGGCGTCGCCCTGGCCACCCGCATCCCGCTGGACCAGGTCGTGCCCACGATGCTCGACGGCTTCGGCGGGACCCTCGCCAGCGTCGGACTACTGGTCGGACTGGGCGTGATGATCGGCCGCCTCCTGGAGATCACCGGCGGTGCCGGGGTGCTGGCCCAGGCGCTGATCAACGCCTTCGGAGAGCGGCGCGCCCCCCTCGCACTGGGCGTGGCCTCACTGATCTTCGGCTTCCCGATCTTCTTCGACGCCGGACTGATCGTCATGCTGCCGATCGTCTTCAGCGTCGCGCGCCGCCTCGGCGGCTCCGTGCTGCTGTACGCACTGCCCACGGCGGGCGCCTTCGCCGTGATGCACTCCTTCGTGCCGCCCCACCCCGGCCCCGTGGCCGCGGCCGACCAGATCGCCGCCGACATGGGCGTCACGCTGATCGTGGGCCTGGTCCTGGCGGTCCCCACCTGGTACATCGCCAGCTACCTCTACGCCCTCTACGCCGGTCGCCGCATCCACCTGCCGGCCCCCGACGAGTTCGGCAAGGCCGACGCGGCCGAACCCGGCGACACCGGCGCGCAGACGGGTTCCGGGGGCGCTTCCGCGCTTCCGGCCGAAGGCACCGCAACCAAGGAGGCCGCGGCGGCGACGCGGCCCGGCGCCGAACAGGTGCCCTCCGACGCTCCGCGGCTGTCCACGGTGCTGGGCATCCTGCTGCTGCCGATGCTGCTGATCTTCGCCAACACCGGCATGACCACGCTGACCACCACCGGCGCCCTGCCCGAGGACGCCACCTGGGTGAAGGCGCTGATCCTCGTCGGCCAGACGCCCGTCGCGCTGCTGATCACCACGCTGGTGGCCATGCCCGTGCTCGCCCGCGGCCGGTTCACCCGGCGGCGTGTCGAGCAGATCGTCAACGGCGCGCTGGGCCCGGTCTGCGCGATCATCCTCATCACCGGCGCCGGCGGTATGTTCGGCGGCGTCCTGCAGGCCAGCGGCATCGGCGAGGCGCTGGCCTCCAGCCTGGAGTCCACCGGCATGCCGGTGATCGTGGCCGCCTTCGTCATCGCGTCGTGCCTGCGCGTGGCGCAGGGTTCGGCGACGGTCGCGCTGACCACCACGGCGGCGCTGGTCGCGCCGCTCATCGCCGCCTCGCCGGATCTGAGCACCATCGACCTGTCGCTGATCGTCGTGGCGATCGCCTGCGGATCCACGGTGCTGTCCCACGTCAACGACTCCGGGTTCTGGCTGGTCGGACGCTTCCTCGGCATGGACGTCAAGACCACGCTGCGCACCTGGACGGTGATGGAGACGCTGATCGGCACGGTCGGGTTCGTGCTGGCGGCGCTGCTGAGCCTGGTGCTGTAGGCACGGCACCGCAGGAGCGCCGGCCGTGGAGGGCGGGGCGCGGGCGCGTTCAGGCGCCGGCGGCCTCGTCCTCCAGCGCGGCCACCACTTCGTCGACGATCGCGTGCATGGCGGCCCGGGCCACATCGGCCAGGCCGGCGCTGACCGCCTCGGCGACGTGCGTGTGCAGGTTCAGGGCCTCGGGGCGGGGGGCGCTGGGCATCAGGTCGTATTCGGTGCGCCCGGTCAGCACCTCCGCGACCACGCCCGTCAGCCCGCCGAACATCTCGTTGCCCGACAGCTCCAGGATGCGCCGGTGGAACTCGACGTCCAGGCGCAGGAAGGCCTCCAGGTCGCCGTTGCGACCGGTGGCGACCATGCGCTCGTTGAGCTCGGCCAGGCCCGCCCGCTCCTCGGGGGCGGCGCGGCGGGCGGCGAAGGCGGCCGCGGGGGGTTCGACGGCGGCGCGGAGCTCGGTCAGCGACCGCAGCTGGTCGATGCGCCCCGGTCCGGCCAGGCGCCACCGGATCAGCTGGGGGTCGTAGACGCTCCACTCTTCGGGCGGGCGCACCGTAACGCCCGTGCGCGGGCGGCTGACGACCATGTGCATCGACTCCAGCACGCGCACGGCTTCGCGGGCCACGGTCCGCGACACCCCGTATCCGGTGGCCAACCGGTCCAGGGTAAGAACGGATCCGGGCTCGTAGTCACCCGCGGCGATCGCGGGCCCCACCTCCGCGAGGACGCGGTTGTGCAGGGTCCGGTGGTCGGGGGCGGCGCTCATCGGTCTCCTTCGGCCCGGACGGCGGCGGGCACCGCGCCCGACGCACAGCGAAGCTTCATTGATAACACTATTAGGGCGCGCATCGGGCGCGCTCACATATCCGCACACGGGGAGCACGGAATGACACACGGCACGCACTTCGTCGTCATGGGCGTCTCCGGCACGGGCAAGAGCACCGTGGCCGAACCCTTGGCGCGGCGCCTGGGACTGGCTTTCGCCGAAGCCGACGACTTCCACCCGGACTCCAACGTCGCCAAGATGTCGGCCGGCACCGCGCTGACCGACGAGGACCGGCAGCCGTGGCTGGAGTCGCTGGCGGCCTGGATCACCGAGCACGACCGGCGCGGCACGTCGACGGTCATGGCCTGCTCGGCGCTCAAGCGGTCCTACCGCGACATCCTGCGCTCGGCGGCGCCGGACGTGCGGTTCCTGCACCTGGACACCACCACCGACGTCATCGCCGCGCGGCTGCGCGAACGCACCGACCACTTCATGCCCGAGACGCTGCTGCGCTCGCAGAAGTCCACCCTGGAGCCCTTGGCAGACGACGAACCGGGCGCCACGCTCGACATCGCCCCTCCCGCGGAGGAGGTCATCGAGCGCGCCGCCCGGATCGTGTCCGCCGCTACGGGCTCCGAGCCCGCTTCGCGGGACTGACCCGAGGGCGCGGCAGCCGACCGGGTCAGCTGCCGGCGGTCTCCATGTGGCCCATCCGGATCGACACTTCCATGGCGGCCGTGCAGACCGCCTCACCGATGGCGGGAAGCTTGTCCTGCTCCATGCGATAGGAGGGACCGGATGCGCTGAGGGCCGCGATGACCTCGCCGGTGAGCCCGCGGATCGGCGCGGCGACCGCGTTGAGGCCCACCTCCAGCTCCTCCAAGGCCGTAGCGAAACCCCGTTCCCGGATCTCGTCGATCTCGACCTGCAGACTGTCGGCGTCGGTGATGGTGTACGGGGTGAGCTGCTCCAGATGCCCACGCAGCACCCGGCGCTGGTCGGGCAGCCGCAAGTGGGCCAGCAGCGCCTTGCCGGTGGAGGTCGTGTGCAGAGGGTTCTGCCTGCCGATCCAGTTCTGGCTGACGATCGCCGACGCCCCGCGGACCTGGTCGATGTTGACGACCATGTCCCCGCTGGGTATGGCGATGTTCACCGTCTCCCCGAGCTCGGCGGCGAGGTCCTCGCAGACGCGTCGGCTCTGCTGGGTCAGATCCAGCCCGGCCGCCATGGTCCCGGCGAGCCGGATTACGCCGAATCCGAGCTGGTACTTGCCACGCAGCCCGGGCTGCTCCACCAGTCCGCGCCGCTCCAGAGCGCCCACGAGCCGGAACGCCGTGGACTTGTGCACGCCCAACTCGGCCGCGATCTCGGTGACCCCGGCCTCACCGTGCTGAGCGAGTATCTCAAGAACAGTGATCGCCCTGTCGACCGACTGGACGGGCGCGCCGTTGCTGCCCGACCCCGACTTGGTCGACTCCGCTTCACCGCCCGACCCCCGCTCGACCCGGTCCGGACCAAGGGTGCTTTGACTCTTTCCTGCGCGGTGGTCGTTGGAAGCCATACCCACCACGATAGTGGTCAAAGCTGGACAGACCCTGGACACGGCCGACCCACTTTGTGTTTTCGCAGGTCACGACTTTCCTCACGGGTCAACTCGGGCCCCGCGCGCAGCGGTGGCCCCCCGGGCGGGCCGAAGGGCGCCGCGCCCGGAACCTTCCCGCCTAGTCGACAGAGTCCGCCGGGGCGGCGCCGTCGCCGCCGACCGACCTGGCAGCGTCGGCCCGGGCGGTGAGGTGCTCCAGAACCCGCTCCAGCAGCCGGGGGTCGGGCTGGGGCAGGCCGGCGATCGCCGAGAGGTACAGGCCGTCGCCGACCAGACGGATGGTTTCGGCCAGCACCGGGTCGCCCAGCTCCTCGTGCAGCAGCCGGGACCACTGCTCGAACATCCGCCCGATCAGCTCCGCGGCTTCGGCGGGAACCCCCTCTTTGCTGCGCAGCGCGGCGATGACGGACCAGTAGAGTTCGGCCTCCTCGGCCGTCCCGGGCAGCGAGGTCCGCAGGAAGAAGCGCGCGACCCCCTCCGGGCTCCGGCGCGCCGCCGCGAACTCCTCCTCGGCGCGCGCCGCCAGCCGCCGGACCAGTCCGGTCGTCATGGCGCCCTTGGTCGGGAAGTGGTAGAGCAGCCCGCCCTTGGACACTCCGGCCGCGTCGGCCACCGACTCCAGCGTCGCCGCCGACGGCCCCTGCTCGATCAGGACTCCTTCGAGCGCGTCGAGGATACGGTCCCGCGTCGTCGAACTCACACCCCGACTGTACTGCCGACCCGGTACTGTACCGTCTGGACGGTATAGTCGATGCGGGCCGCGATGGCGGCCGCCGCGGAAAGCCGAGGACGACATGGCCACCGCCGACCGAACCGACCCGGCGCACGGAGCCCCCGCCGACGGCGGGCGGACGCGCGACTGGGCCGCCCTGGCGGTCCTGGTCCTGCCCGTACTGCTGATCTCCGTGGACATGACGGTGCTGGGCTTCGCCGTCCCCTACCTCAGCGCCGACCTGTCCCCCAGCTCCGGGCAACTGCTGTGGATCGTCGACGTCTACTCGTTCGTGCTGGCCGGGCTGCTGGTCACCATGGGCTCGCTCGGCGACCGCATCGGACGCCGGCGCCTGCTCATGGCCGGATCCGCTGGCTTCGGCGCCGCCTCGCTGCTGGCCGCCTACGCTCCCGGAGCCGAGGTGCTCATCGCGGCACGCGCCCTGCTGGGCGTGGCCGGCGCCACCCTCATGCCGTCCACGCTGTCGCTGCTGCGCAGCATCTTCACCGACGAGCGCCGCCGCATGCTCGCCGTCGCCGTCTGGGCCTCGGGCTTCTCCGCGGGCTCGGCGCTGGGGCCGATCCTGGGCGGATGGCTGCTGGAGCGCTTCCACTGGGGCGCGATCTTCCTGATCAACCTTCCAGTGACGGCGCTGATCCTGGTCGCCGCCCCCCTGCTGGTCGCCGAGTCGCGCGAACCCGGCGCCGCCCGACTGGACGCGCCCAGCGCGCTGCTGTCGCTGGGCGCCATGCTGCCCGCCGTCTACGGCGTCAAGACACTGGCCGAGCACGGCTGGTCCCCGCCCGCCGCATTCGCGATCGCCGCCGGCGCCGCTATGGGATCCGTGTTCGTGCGCCGCCAGCTGCGACTTCGAGACCCGCTGATCGACCTGCGCCTGTTCGCGGTGCGCCGGTTCAGCGCAGCGGTGGGCACCAACCTGATGCTCGTCTTCGCCATCGTCTCCGCGCTGTTCGCGCTGACCCAGTACTTGCAGCTCGTCGTCGGCCTCAGTCCGGTACATGCGGGCCTGGTGCTGGTTCCCGGCCTCGTGCTGTCGGTGGCGGCGAGCTTCGCCGCTGTGTCGCTCTCGCGGCGGCTGGGCACGGCCGCGGTGGTGGTCGGCGGCCTCGCCTCGATCGCCGCCGGATTCGTCCTGGTGGCCGCCGTCCCCGACCGCGACGGCGCCCTGCCGGTGGCCGTGGCCTTCGCCCTCATCGGCACCGGGATCGGGCTCGCCGAGACCCTGACCAACAGCACCGTGCTCACCGCTGCCCCGCCTCAGCGCGCCGGTGCCGCCTCGGCGATCTCCGAGACCGCCTACGAGCTGGGCGGCGCACTGGGCGTGGCCCTGCTCGGCAGCGTGCTCACCGCCGTCTACCGGAACCGGCTGGGCGACGTGGCCGGCGTTCCGGACGGGGTGACGGCCGAGGCGGCCCAGACGCTGGGCGCCGCGGCGGCCGCCGCCGAGAAGCTCGACCCCGCCGCCGCCCAGGCGCTGACCACGGCCGCCCAGGACGCGTTCACCGACGGCGTGCGCCTCACCGGCGCGCTCGGGGCCGCCGTCGTCACCGCGGCGGCGGTGTTCGCCGGAGCGCTCCTGCGCGAGCGCGTTCCGGCGGCCCGGCAGCGCGTTCCGCGGCGCCGCTGAACCGGCCCGCCCGCCGGGCGGCGCCGCCCGGCGGGCACGCCGGGTCCGGTCAGCCGGGGCTGGACGCGCGCGGCTCCGGCACCAGTCCGCCCGTGGCCCCCGTGCCGGTCAGCACCGCGTCCAGGTCCCGCTGCAGCGGGAGCGAACGGGCGAAGGCCGCCAAATCGGCGGCCAGCAGCGGCTCCGGGCGGCGATCGGCATTCGCCAGCCCCACTCCGCCGACCTCGGCCGGCTCGGCCAGCGGCACCGCCCGCAGCCCGCCGGTCACTCCGCCGGCGGCCAGCCAGGAATGGGTGAGGACCGCGCAGCCGCCGCCGCGGCCGATGTGCTCCAGCAGCTCCGGAAGCGAGTCGACCTCCACCCGCACGGCCGGCTCCGCCCCGGTGGCGGCGGCCACGGCGGCGGCCACCCGGGGCCACAACGGATCGGGCAGCAGCCGACACAGCGGTGCATGGGCGAGTTCGCTCCACTCCGCGGCCGACCCGTCGGCGAACCGTCCGCTGTCGGCCGTCACCAGCACCGGCCGTTCCCGGTACAGCAGCGCGGGCCCGCGCGAGCGCGCCGGCTCCAGCGGCGTGCGCACCGTGCCGCAGTCGAGGCCGCCCTCCTGGGCGCCCAACCCGCGCCGGATCTCGGCAGCGGACATCGTGCGCACGCTCAACGCCACCCGCGGGTGCCGGGCGCCGAACTCCGCCGCCGCCCGGCCGAACGCGGCGGCCGCCTCGGGCAGCACGCCCACCCGCAGCGTCCCGATCCGGCCCTCGCGCACGGATTCGACGTCGGCGGCCAAGTGGTCGCGCTCGTCCAGGATCCGCATCGCCCAGCGCAGCACCCGCTCCCCCTCGGGCGTGAATCCCTCGAACCGGTGGCCGCGGCGCACGATGGGCACCCCGAGCTCCGACTCCAGCTTGCGGATGCCGGCCGAAAGCGCCGGCTGGGTGACGCGGCAGGCGACGGCGGCCCGCGCGAAGTGCCGCTCGCGCGCCAGAGCGACGAGGTACTCGAACTGCCGAATCAGCATCGCCGTTGTCCATTCGCCTGCGATGTCGGCCGGGGCCGGACCCAGGGGTTGTCCGGCCCCGGCGTCGGCGGGGACACCGGGCGTCGACCGTCCGGCGCCGTCCGCGCCATCGCTACCCCCTCCGGCGGGAGAGGACGAACATACATTGTGGTGTCTCAGACCGCGTCCACGCCAGACGTATCCGGGAAATTCCCGCCCCGGCGGGCCACCGGTCGGCGTCAGAAGCCGACGGTCTCCTCGTCCGGGTCGTCGGCGGCCTGCTCGTGGTAGGCGACGCGGGTGGCTTCGGTGTGCTCGCGCATCAAGGCGGCGGCGCGCTCCTGATCGCCGGCCTCGATCGCCGCGATGATCGCCTCGTGCTCCTCCCAGGACCGGCGGCCGCGCCGCCGCACTACGAGGCCGTGGTACCAGCGCACGCGCCGCGCCACCTGCCCGGCCAGCCCTTCCAGGACGGCGTTTCCCGACAGCTGCACGATGCAGTGGTGCAGCGCCGCGTTGCTGTCGACCATCGCATCGGTGTCGCCGCGCTCCAGCCCGTGCATGCCCGCGCGCAGGTGCTCCCGCAGCCGTTCGATCCCCTCCGGGGCGGCGACGCCGGCGGCGAGCCGGGCGGCTTCGGTCTCCAGCAGCGAGCGCACCGCCAGCAGCTGGTCGGCTTCGGTCTCGCCGGGCTGGTGCACGAACGCGCCGTACCCGGGGCGCAGGTCGACCCAGCCTTCGTTGCTGAGCCGCTGCAGCGCCTCGCGGACCGGCTGGCGGGACACGCCCAACTGCTCGGCGAGCTCGTTCTCGACGAGGTGGCGCCCCGGGGGCAGCCGCCGCCGCGTGATCAGCTCCAGCAGGGTCTCGTAGACGCTGTCGCGCAGCGGTGCGGGGCGCTGCACCGGGTTGGCCAGCGCGCCTTTGTCGAGATGGGACGAGGTCATGGGTCCGCGGCTTTCGTCGGCTGCACGCCCTTGCGGGTAACGGGTCTCCGAGAGCCGAGTCTAGGCCAGGAACGGCCGCCGAAACGCCCGAGGCGGCGCCGGCGCAGCGGCCGGCGTGCAGCCGGGGACGACTGACGTGCACGGCCGTGCGACACGGACGGAACCGATCCGGTCGAGCGCGGATCACGCCGTGGCCGCCCGTTCGGGCCCGATCCCGGTGGGCGCCGCACACGTCGGCGAAAGGCCGGCTGCCGCCCGCCCGGCGACGTCGGTCCTACCCCGCCGTCAGGCGTGTCGCCGGGTCAATGCACCAGGTGTGGACCGCGGGCCAGGCCCCGTAGCCGTCGGGCACCGCCAGATGCCCGGCACCGGCCAGCGTGTCGACGTCGCAGCCCAGAGGGCGCCCGAACACCTCGTCGGCGCCCTCGGGGCAGTAGGGGTCGTCGTCGGAGCAGACCAGGCGCGGGGTCGCCTCCGAGAGGCGGAGTCCGGCCGGGTCGAGGGACGCGGCGGAGAACGGGGCGATCGCCTCCCAGGAGAACGCCGACGGCCCCGGCGGAGCGACCAGCAGAAGCCGGTCGGCAGGAGGTGCGCCGCCGCGCGCGGCCGCGAGGTGGAGCCAGGCCGTGCACGCCAGCGAGTGGCACACGACGATCCGCTCGCCGCGCATCATGGCCGATTCGGCCTCGATCGCCTCCGTCCACGCCCCGAGCGCGGGGCGGTCGGGATCGGGCAGCTGCGGGTAGAAGACCTGCTCGCCGCCTTCCCGGAGCCGCTGGGCCAGGATGTGCTGCCAGTGGTCGGACGGGCGGCGGTTCTCGACGCCGTGCAGGATCAGGAAGCTGCGGGTCCACATGCCGGGCACCCTAGCTGTACTGACCACTGAGGCTGGTGACACCCCTGGCCGGGGTTGACAACAAGGAAGGGCCTCCGACACAGGTGTGAATCGACCACGATCAACACCTGAAGTAGGTCAGGAGGCCCTCCGTGGCACATGTTACCCATCCCAACGCCCCGCTCACCCCCACCGGCCGCCTGGCACTGGCCCGCTGCATCGTCGAAGACGGCTGGGCCCCGCGCCGGGCCGCCCCGCCGAACTCAGCGCGGAAGCCACAGCAGGGCGGCGTGCGGGCCGCTCCAGCCGGGCGGTACGACGGCGTAGGCGTCGGCCTGCGCGGCGCCGCGCAGGCTGCCGGGGCGATCGTGGCCGACGGGCTCGGCCTGGCCTCCGGAGACCCGTACGGCCACGAGCCGGGTGTCGTGCCCGTGCGGGTGGACCGCGCCCGTGAGCCGCATCGAGGACGGCAGCGCACGGTCGGTGTCGGGGCCGCCCGCCATAGCGCGCAGGACGGGCAGCAGCAGCGTGGCGGCGGCGGCGAGCGCGGCGTTGGGATTGCCCGGAAGACCGACCACGACCGTCCCGCGCTCCCCAGGGCCGCCGAGGCGGGCCAGCAGCTGCGGGTGCCCGGGGCGGCAGGCGACGCCGTCGACGACGACCTCCGCCCCCACTCCGGCCAAGGCGGCCCGGAGGTGATCCGCCGGGCCTTTGGACGAGGCGCCGCAGACCACGACGACGTCCGTGCCGTCCCCCCGAGCCGTCCGCAAGGCGGCCGACATCGGATCCAGCGCGTCGGGCAGGAACCGCGGATCGCCCGCCGGCTCGGCGCCCGCCGACCGCACGATTCCGGGCAGCATCGGCCCGATGGCGTCACGCACCCGGCCGCCGCCCGGCCGCCCCGCGACCGCGATCTCGTCGCCGGTCACCAGCGCGGCCACCCGAGGGCGCCGCACGGGAAGGGTGTCATGGCCCAGCGATGCCGCCAGGCCGATCAGCGCGGGCGTGACCGCGGTCCCGGCGGCCACGACGGTGTCGCCGGCGAACGTGTCCTCGCCCGCGCGGCGCACGTGCCTGCCGGCGGCGATCTCGCCGCGCACCCGGCCCGCGCCGCCGGCGCACGCGGCCGCGTGCTCGTACGGCAGCACCGCGTCCGCACCCTCCGGCACCTGCGCGCCTGTGGCGATCTCGACGGCCTGCCCGGGGTGCAGCCGCGCCACCGGAGCGGATCCGCCCGCCAGCACCCGCCCCGCCACTGCCCACTCGGGCCCGGGGCCGGCCACCGCATAGCCGTCCATGGCGGCGGCGTCGTAGGGCGGCACACCCACCAGCGCCGTCAGCTCCTCGGCCAGCACCCCGCCCAGGGCGTCGGCGAGCGGTACGGCACGCCCCCCGGAACCGGCGCCGCTGCGCGCCCCGAGCCGCCGCGCCTCCTCACGCGCCTGCGCCCACGGCATCACAGCGTTCCCGCAGCGGACCATCGCACTCCTCCGACCGGTGCCGACGTCACACCCCTGTGTATACAACTCCTTGTATATCTGCCGTCCCCGCCGGGCCGGCTGTCACCCCGGGCTCCGATTTGCCGTGTGCCGACTTTCCGTTAGAGTTCTAGCTGCACGACGGCGCAGGCCGACCCCACCGGGGACCGGCGCCGGATCGTACGCGGACGTGGCTCAGTGGTAGAGCATCACCTTGCCAAGGTGAGGGTCGCGGGTTCGAATCCCGTCGTCCGCTCGGAGACACCCTGGGGGTCGTCCGCACCCCTGCATGAGTCCGGTGGAGTGGCCGAGAGGCGAGGCAACGGCCTGCAAAGCCGTCTACACGGGTTCAAATCCCGTCTCCACCTCCGGAACCGCTCCGGGGCGGTTAGCTCAGTTGGTTAGAGCGCTACCTTGACACGGTAGAGGTCACAGGTTCGAATCCTGTATCGCCCACCAGCATTACTGCAGGTCAGGATGGGTCTCTCAGATCTGTCCACGGGCGGCGTCAGCCGCCGTGGGAGACATCTGGGAGATCATCTTTTTTTCGGGGGGTCGTCGAGACCCTCACGCGGCGTCGTCCCGGTAGTGCACATCGGCCAACTCCGGCACGAACAGCGCCAATTTTCGTCGCTCTGCGTGATCGATCCCGGTGAGACTCTCCTCCCAGCGGCGGGTGAGCGCCTGAAGGATTCGGGTCTTGGTCTCGGGCGTGACGTGCTCGTAGACGTCGGCCATGCCCGGCATCCGATGCCCCAGCCGCGCCGCCCGGCCGACTTCGGGGATCCCGTCGTCAGCCAGCCAGGTGCGGTGGGTGTGGCGTCCCTCGTTGAAGGTGAACCCCGGCAGGATCGGCCCGCGCAGCCACGCCTGCCCGCTGGCGGGGACTCCGTCCCAGACCGGGCGCCAAAACCGGGCACGAAACGCGCCGCGCCGCAACTGCCCGCCGTGCGGGCCGGTGAACACGAACGCCCCGCCTGCCGTGTCGGCAAGCAGCCCGCGGTAGAGCCCATCCAGGAACGGCGGCAGCTGCACCCACCGCTTGCCGGCCGGGGTCTTGGTGCGCGGGGCCTTGGTCAGCGTCCCGCCGGTCTCGCGCAGCGGCCGGTGCACCGCGATGGCGCCGTTGACCTCGTCGTACTCGTGGGGCTGCAGCCCCACCAGCTCCGACCACCGCGCCCCGGTGTAGGCATCCAGCAGGCACAGCACGAACCCGGAGCGGCCGAGGGTGTAGTGCAGCCGCAGCGCCGCCCGCAGCACCTGCGCCGGCGTGGCCACCTGGCGCTCGGCGTCGTAGTCGCCCGAGGAGACCCGGATGCCGGTGCACGGGTTGGCCGGGATGCGCCGTGCGCGCACCGCCGTGTTGCAAATGGTGGACAACAACGCGAACACCGAGGACACGCTGGGCTCGGACAGGTCCTCGTGCAGGTCGGTGGCCCAGCCCTGGATGTTGACGTGGCTGTTGAAGATGCTGATCAGCGGCCAGTCGCCCCATGCCGGCAGGATGTGGGTGTCCAGGTAGGAGCGGTACTTGGCCCGGGTGTCGTCCGACAGGCGGGCGGTGTCCATCCACTGCTCGGCGAAGACGCGCAAGGCGACCTCGCGGTCCTCGGGCGCGATCCAGGTGCGGGCCCGTACTTCGGCCTCCTGTTCCTGGCCCCAGGCCAGCGCGGCGGACTTGGTCTCGAATCCGCCACGGGATCCCCAGGTGCCGTCCAGGCGCTGGTAGCGCACGCGCCATCCGCGTCCGCGTTGTTCGGCGTGAGCCATACGAACTCCGTCCTTTACATCGTAGATTTATTCTGGTCGGTCCGGCCGCCGGGCACCCCGCTCGGTCACCGGCTCCCGCTCCGCCTCGCGCACGATCCGGTGCAGGTCCGCGGCGCTGAAGCGCAGGTGCTTGCCGAGGAAGGTGCAGGGCACCGCCCGCTGGGCGGCCTTCTTGCGCAGCCAGGACTCGGGGACCTTGAGCAGCTCGGCCGCTTCGGCGGGGGTGTAGACCTCCGGCGGCCCCGGCTCAGCGTCCCGCTCCCCCGCACTGGAGGAGGCGGGAGCTGCAGGGTAGGAGCCACCACCCTGGTTGTAATCACGTTTCAGCTGGTCAGAGCTCTTTTCTCGCTTGTGGGTCACACCGGCCTCACCTTCGGGACAGGACGGATGCAGGGACGGCTGTCGGCAGCTCGGCGGCAGCACGAGGCGGAGGGGTTCGGCACCGGCGCCGCCCCACCGGCATGCCGTGATCGCCGGGCGCCACCGGAGACGGCAGGGCCGGCACCGCGGCACCGGCAGTGGAGGCGAGGCGGCACCGTCCGGGCCGGGATCGCACCGCGCTCACGGCGCTTCCCAGCGCGTCCGGGCGGGACCGCGGAGGCCGTCCCGGCGGGGCGGATGCCAGTCGCCCCGGGGCGGCAGCGCGGCCACCGCCGCCCATCCGGCGGCACGCAGCGAGGTGCCGGGCTCCTCGGCGCGGGTGTAGGTCACCAGCCGTTCATAAGCCAGGGCCCGGGCTGCGCGCCGGCAGGCGGCATAGAGCATCGAACAGGCATCGGGCGTGCCGTCGGCGGCCAGGCGGGTGACCTCCAGGGTGCGGCCGTCGTCGAGCCCGCGCGCCACGGGGCGCCCGACCACGGCGACCGCGACCAGGACACCGGCCTGATCTGCGGCACCGATGCTGAACTTGTGGCCGCGCGGTGGCGGCAGGTGGCGGTGGAAGACCTCGATGAAGGCCTTGGCTTCGGCCAGACTCACCGGAATCAGGTGCAGGCTCACCGGTCACCTCCGTCGTTGCCGGCGTCCTCCTCATCCGGCTCCTCGCTGCCGCGGCAGGACCAGGGCGAGCACCCGTCGGGCTCGGGGCCGGTGTCGATGCCGAAGTCGACCTGGTCCAAGGGGATGCGGTCGCGATGCAGGTAGGCCGTGCCCTGCAGTGGCATGCCGTTCGCGGTGGCGCCCGGAGGGCCGTGGCGGATGGCGGCGTCGAAGGCGACGGCGTCCTCGAAAGAGGCCGGATCGGTCGTCTTCATCTCGTTCCAGGACTCGTTGGAGCGGAACGGGCAGCCCACGCAGGCGGATTTGGGGGTGTCGCCGAGGCCGTGGAGGGTGAGGAAGGCGGCGCAGTCGCGGCGCGTCCAGCCGATGTCCAGCAGCGGGAAGACGTTGCGCAGATAGCCGACATCGGCGTCCTTGGCGCGGTGGGCCTCGTCGGGGCTGATGCCGATGGCCTGGCTGGCATACACGCCCTTGGGCACCCGGGCTGGGTGGGGATGGCCGAGTAGGCGGCGGGTCTCGCGCTTGAGCGGGCGGACCTTGTACTCGCTGGTGCATTGGCGCCGGCCCATGCGGCGCTCTCCGTGGGGGCCGTGGATGAACAGCGGCATGCCGGCGAACCGGTGTCGGGGGTCGAGGGCGTCGTCGCGGATGTTGCCGGCGGCAACGCGCAACAGGGGGCTGGACTGCACGCCCGCCCCCAGCGACAGCAGCGTCAGCGCGGGTGCGGGCCGGTGCGGATCACGTGGGGCCATGATTAGCGGTCGGCGGCGGCCGGCGAACGTCCCACCGGTATATGCAGAATTCCGGGCCGCTCAGCGTCCACCCGTGCCCGGATCAGTATCGCGGGTGTGCGTACGCACACCGGAACTGGAGCGCCTCCCTCCGGGGCTACGGAGAGGCGCCCGCGCCCAGGGCTATGTCATTCTCGGATGAGGGCAGCGCTTGGGCTGGTCGCGCCCGGTTGGGCCGACGACCTCCGGGCCGTGCACGGTGGTGTCGGTGGGTGCTCAGGCTCCGCGTGCTGGTTGCCGCCTTGCCGCCGCGAACCGCCTATCCCACCCCTGCGGTGCGGCCGGTCGTGGCGAGCTTCGTAGTCAGGGCCATCCCCATGCGATGTGGTCGACCGCGAGAAACGGCTCGTCGACAACGGTCGCAGGGGTCAACGACGTGAACGCCGCGACATCTCGGTGCAGGTGGGACTGGTCGGTGTAGCCGGCATCCGCCGCGACTCCGGCGGCGTCCCGGCCCGCGACGATGCCGTGGACGGCATGGTCGAAGCGGACCAGCTTCGCGGCACGCTTGGGCGGAAGGCCGATCTGCGACCGGAACCGGGACCACAGGCGTTTGCGGCTCCAGCCGAGCTCGGCCGCCAGGCGCTCGATCCGGACCGTGCCGCGAGCGGCGACGATCCGGCGCCAGGCCCAGGCGATCTCCGCGTCCACC
The DNA here is from genome assembly GCF_014204715.1 of Streptomonospora salina. Classification (NCBI taxonomy): domain Bacteria; kingdom Bacillati; phylum Actinomycetota; class Actinomycetes; order Streptosporangiales; family Nocardiopsidaceae; genus Streptomonospora; species Streptomonospora salina. The sequence continues at coordinate 4,961,857 of NZ_JACHLY010000001.1, read as the reverse complement.
CGCGACGCCGCCGCGCATCGGCCGGTGAGCCAGCCATCGAACCACGCGAAGCGTTCCTGCCAGGAGGAACGCTCGCCCAGTTGCTCACTGAGCCGGGCCGCCTCCCGCCCCCACACATCCTCCAGGACCACCGCGGTGCCGTCGAGGTCGGCCACGACGGGCCCCAGAACCGCGTATGCCACCAACGGTGACAGGCGCACCTGCAAGGCCTCGAAACCCTCCGCCCGCAGTCCCCGGACGGCTTCGCCGAACCCGATCCCGGTGAGGAAGCTGCCCTGCAACCGCCTGGTCGCGTATTCCGCGGCCATCGTGCCGCCGAACACCAGAACCAGGGTCACGGCAGGATGCGGAATCAGCCGGAGGCCGGGCGTGGTGATGCCGCGGTCGGCGAAGCCCGCCATGGTGACGCCGGGCACGCGTCCGGGCTGCTGCGGGCATGCGATGTCCCACAACACCGCATCGTCCCGTTCGGACTCGCCGGACCGCATTCGCCCATGCTACGCACGCCGATCGGCGGGAACATTCGTCCAAGCCACCGGCACACACCAGCGGCGACAGTGCAGGCATGACTGTTTCCAGCGGCGAATCCCACGCCCAGGCCACCAAGCAATCGACCCTGCTCCTGGACGGCGGCGAGATCCACGTCTACCAGAACGGCCCCCGCACGGCTCCAGCACTCCTGCTCATCCATGGAACCGCGGCGTCGGCCCGCTCGTGGGACCCGATGGTTCCGCTGCTGACCGGATCCCATCACGTCATCCGCATCGACCTTCTCGGGAGCGGCCGGTCAGCCAGACCAGACAGCGCGAGCTACACGGTCCCCGACCAGGCCGGCCGGGCCGGCGCCGCACTGGAGCGGCTCGGCGTCGAGCACGCCGTCGTCGTCGGCCATTCCAGCGGCGGCGCGGTCGCCACCGCCCTCACCGAGCAGCGACCCGACCTCGTGACCGCGCTGGCGCTCATCAACACCGGGCCCGAGATGGACGCCTACATCGAGGAGGCAGCCGCCGGTATCGATCCGAAACAGTGGCCGAACCTCACCGACGACCAACTCCGCCAGGCCGTGGGCTCCGCGTTCGCCTCGGGCTTCGAGATCCCCCGAACGTTCCTGGAGCAGGTACGCGACATGGACCTGTCCGTGTTCGCCGCGACGTCGCAGGCGGTCCGCGCATACCTGGACGAGCGGTCGCTCCCCGAACGGCTGGCGCTCCTCGGTAAGCCGCTGCTCGTGCTCTTCGGCGAGGAGGATCGCAGGTGGCGCCCGGCATCCGCCGACGACTACCGCGCCGTTCCCGGCGCGGCGGTCACGATGCTGCCCGACCTCGGACACTCACCCAACGTCGAAGACCCGCCGCGGACCGCCGCGCCGCTCCTGGCCTTCACCGCAAAGCACGCCCCACAAGCCTGAGGCCAGTACTCCAGCTGTAGATCGTGATCTTCATGGTCGGGCTGCTTGCCGACGGCGATAGTGAGCCCTTCGCGCTCGTGCCTGGTGGCGTCGTCGCCACTCTGACCAGCGAAGCCGGTGATCGGGGCCGTGGACACGATCGGCAACCAAGGCCATGAGCAACCGCTGGATCTCATTGCAGGACAGCGGCACCATCTCAGCGGCGTCACTGCGGGCGCCGGTGTCCTCACCCGCTCGCAGCACCGCGAGGAACGCGTGCGGCGAGCACATAGCCCATCCGCTGCTCTTCCAGTGCCGCGCGCAGGTGGGGGTTGGCGCCGTAGACCTCGTCGCCGGTGGCCCAGCGGGCGCGGTGGCCGGAGGCGAGGAACCGCTCGATCATCGTTTCGGCGAGTCGGGGCTTGGCCGCGAAGCTGTGGTCCTCGCCCAGGCCCGCGGCCCGGCAGCGGTCGGGATCATCGGTCCAGGAGCGCGGCACATACAGCTCCCGGTCGACGTTTGCAGGTTGCCTCCGTGGACACGGGCTTTTCCGGAGTACCAGAGGTCGATCTGCTCGCCTTTGACGCTGGTGGTCTTCTCGGCGCAGCGGTCGGTGGGGATGACGATGCCGTCCAGAATGAGGTGGGGGGTTGCCGCGCTTCGCGCGGTGTCCAGGGCCTGGTGGATATCGGGCGCCTGCTCGGCGAGCGCGGCGGTGGCCTCGTCGATGTAGCGGTAGGCGGTGGAGCGCCCGATGCCGTGGCCGGATGCCAGAGCCTCGGGGGCGGTGCCGTCGCGGTAGTGGCGCAGAACGAGCACGGCCTGGTGGAAGCAGGTCAGGGCGCGGGTGCCGGCGCGGGTGCCGCGGAGGCGGCGCTCGCCTGCCGGCAGCTTCGACAGGAAGTGGACGGCTTCCCTGCCGACGTCGAGGATGGCACGATAGGTGACCACGTGGAGCCTTTCACGATAGTCCGGCAAGATTCGACACCTCGCCTTCTACCTGGGGCTCCACGTCTATGTCCGGGGAACGGACACTCCTACCCGTCTGTCGCTTCTGCGTGTTTCGTCGCTTTCCCGGCATCCAAAGTCGCTGGGATCACCTCATTAAACCCGGATAGCTACTTTCTTCGATTTCCGAATAAGCCGGATTCACGAATCATCGCCCTACCGGCTTACCTCGGCGGAAACACCGATGTGGCCGGAACCAAATGGATCAGCATCTTTCCCGAGAACATCGATGAATCGATACCCCGCGCCTCGGCTGCACTCCTGATGAACGACTACCGGACCGGATACCCGTTCGCCTGCATGGAGGCAGCCCAGATCAGTGCCGCCCGGACCGCGGCATCGGCGGTTCTAGCGGCCGAAGTGCTCCTGGGATCCCGCAGGGGACGACTCGCCGTCGTGGGAGCCGGAATTATCTCCCGGAACATCCTGGAGTTCTTCGCCGCCGGCAGGCTGGCCATGGACGCCCATGTCCAGCCTGCTCGAATCTTGCTTTGCGGAAGCGATGACGGGCAAGGGCTCCGGGCGCTCTGACGTCAGAACGCGCCGGGGTGGAGTTCCTCGGCGATGGTCTCGACCGCGCCGATGTTGCCGAGGGTGCCGGGGTGCAGGTCGGCCTGGGAAACGGCGATGAGCACATCGTCCTCGACGGCGGCGACGTCGGGGAAGGTGCTGTGCAGGTATTCCCGGGTCTTCTCCTCCTGGGCCGCTCCCGTGGCCCCGAAGACGATCGCCTCGGGGTTGCGGCTGATGATCTCTTCGGGGTTGATCTCGGCCGCGAAGAACTCCGCGAACTCGGGGGCGTCCGGGTCGAAGACGTTGTCGCCGCCGGCCCGCTTGATGATGTCGGCTTCCACGCCGGCGCCGATCGCCGAGAGCGACTCGCCCTCGACATAGACCTGGGCGACGGTCGGGCGCTGCGAGCCCTCGATCGCCTCGTCGACGGCCGACAGCCGGTCCTCGGCTTCCGTCGACAGCTTCTCGGCCTCCTCCGGCACGCGCATGATCGCGCCGAGGTCGGTGATGTCGGTCAGGACGTCGGTGACCTCCGCGGTGTTGCGGCGGTCGGTGCAGCCGCCGGTCGCCACATAGGCCTGGGCGCCGTTCTCGTTGAGCTGGTCGACGCTTGCGAAGCCCTGCTCCGCGGTGAACTCGTACTCCGTCGGCGAAACCACGAGGTCGGGGGCGGTGGCGAGGAGGTCTTCGCGCGCCGGCGGTGCGTCCGTGCTGAGGACGGGGACCTCCGCCGCCGTTTCGGCGATGTCCTCGGGAAGCGTTGAGACATCGGTCTGTGCCTGGCCGACGAGGGAGTCCTGGAGACCGAGCCGGATGAGCATCCCGGTCTGGGAGGGCATCATTCCCACGACGTTCTCCGGAGTGGTGTCGAAGGTGAGCTTGCGTCCGCAGTTCGCGACTTCCACGGTCTCTTCCGGACCCTGGGAGTCCGCGGAATCGGAGGTGACCCCGGTTCCGCACGCTGTCAAGGCGAGGGGGACCGCGCTCAGCGCGGCGAGCGTGGAGGGAAGCGTGCTGGTACGCGTCGTGGCGCGCGGACGCGTTCGGTCGGGGCGGCGGTTCATGGGATGGAGCTTCCTTCCTCGGTGGGGATCGGACCGTCCGTGTCTGGACCGGGCCCGGGGGTTCGGGCGTCGAAGATGAAGTGGCGCCGACCGGAGCGCGGATGGGCCACGGAGGTCGACTCGACGCCGAACGCCGAGCGGATCAGGTCGGTGTCGAGAACGCGTTCGGGCGGTCCGAGGGAGCGCAGGCGCCCGCCGTCGAGCACACCGACGGTGTCGCAGTGGCGTGCGGCCAGGTTGAGGTCGTGCAGGGCGACCAGAACGGTGCGGTCGGCGCTCCTGACCAGGTCGACGAGCTCGACCTGATGGGCGATGTCGAGGTGGTTGGTGGGCTCGTCGAGCACGAGGACGGGGGTGTCCTGGGTGAGCGCACGGGCGAACAGCACACGCTGGCGCTCGCCGCCGGACAAGGCGGAGAAGGAGCGGGTCGCCAGGTGCGCGGCACCGACACGGTCGAGGGCCTGCTCCGCAATGGCGACGTCGCGGTCGGAGTCGCGGCCGAAGCCCGTGCCGTGCGGGATGCGTCCGAGGAGGACGAGGTCGAGCACGGGGATCTCGAACTCCTCGCTGTGCTCCTGCGCCATGACCGCCACGCGCCGGGCGATCTCCCTGCGGCTCAGGGAGGAGATGTCGGTGCCGTCGAAACGCACCCGCCCCGATGACGGAGGCGCGATTCCCGAAACGGCCCGGAGCAGCGTCGATTTGCCGCTCCCGTTGGGCCCGAGCAGCCCCAGAACGGTACCGGGCGGCACCGGGATGCTCACCCCGGACACGACGGGTCGGCCGCCCCGGTGCACGTCGAGGTCGTCGATGTCGACTCTCATCGGCCGCCCCCCGCGCTGTCGGAGCGGTCGCGCCGTAGCAGCCAGAGGAAGAACGGTGCCCCGACCAGTGCGGTCAGAACGCCGAGCGGGATCTCCGTAGGGGCCGCGAGAGTTCGCGCCAGAAGGTCGGACGCGGCGAGGAACACGGCGCCGCCGAGGACCGCTACCGGCAGCATTCTGCGGTGGTCCGACCCGACGATGATCCGCGCGATGTGCGGGACGATCAGCCCGACGAAGCCGATGCCGCCGGAGACCGCCACGACGGATCCGGTCAGCAGGGCGGCGGTCACCAGGACGCTGCTGCGCAGCCGGTTCACATTGATGCCGAGGGTTGCGGCGGCGTCGTCGCCGACGAGGAGCGCGTTAAGCGCCCGGGCGTTGAATGCCGTGAAGATCCCGGCCGCCAGCAGCGCGGCGGCGGGCAGGGCGAGATGCCCGGTCGTGGCGGCGGAGACGGATCCGAGCAGGAAGAACATGATGCTGAAGACGTTCTGCGCGTCGGTGGTGATGGTGAGGTAGCTCGTCACGGCGCTGAACAGGGATCCGAGGGCGACACCGGCCAGGATGAGCCGCTGCGGAGCGATGTGCCCGTTCTTGCGGGCGAGCAGGTATACGGCGGCCGTGGCCATCAGCGCACCGAGGAACGCGGCGGCCCCGATTCCTAGAGTGCCCGCGCCGACGCCGAGCACGATGAACGACACCGCGCCGACCCCCGCACCGGCCGAGACGCCGAGGATGTAGGGCTCCGCCAGGGAGTTGTGCACCACCGCCTGCATCAGCGCGCCCGCGAGGGCGAGGCCGGCGCCCGCCGTCGCGGCGAGCAGGGCGCGCGGCAGCCGGAACTGCCAGACCGCGTTGTCCTGCACCGTGGTGAGGGAACCGTCCGACATCCACGGCATTCCCGGCAGGAGGTGGCCGAGAACGATCCGCAGCGCGTCGGCCATGGGCACCGGGATGGTTCCGGTGCTCGCCGACAGCAGCAGGACGATCAGCAGCGCGGCCGCGAGTACCGGCACGAGCACGCGGGCCGCGAGCGCTCCTGCGCGCCGGCGCGGAGTCCTGGGGGCGTTCTCCGGCGCCGGAACCGGTCTCGGGGGTGTCCGGGTCGCCGTGGCCGCGTGCCCGTTCGGAGGGGCGGGGGGTTTTTCGTCGTATGTCGTCATGCTCGCTCCGTCTCGTCCGGGCAGCGGGTTCCGGGCGGCGCTGCGGGGGTCGTGGGGAGGGGGACTCCTGATCCGGTGGCCTGTTCGGCGAAGCCGAGGATGGTGGCTCCTAATCGGTGCAGGCTGTCCAGGTGATTGCCGCCGTGGCCGGTGCGGGGCGCCCGCCAGAGTTCGGCGGTGCCGCCTTTGCGGCGAAGCGCGGTGACCAGCCGGTCGGTGTCGTCGGCAGCGACCCGGGAGTCCTCGTCGAGGACGATGCCGAGGAACGCGGGCGGTCCGATACCGGGGGCGAGGTTCTCCGCTCGACTCAGAGGCGAGACCGCTTCGAGCCGGGCACGCCCCTCGGCGGTGCCGGGATCGCCGAACTCGCCGATCCACCTGCGGCCCAAGGGGTGCGCGTCGAGGTTGAGCAGGTCGAGCGGGGCCGCGGTACTGACGACGCCCGCGCACAGCCCGGGATCTGCCAGGGCACAGGCGGTGACGATCACTCCCCCGTGTGAGGCGCCCGCGAGGACGAGCAGGTCGGCGCGGGTGAGGCCGGCGTCGACGAGGCCGCGCGCGGCGGCGGCGAGGTCGGCGATGCCGCGCTGCTTGTTGTGTCCGCGGCCCGCCCTGCGCCAGGCGGTTCCGTGTTCTCCTCCTCCGCGGATCTGCGCGATCGCGTACCGGCCGCCGTGTTCGGTCCAGGCGGGCACGGTCGGTTCGAACTCCGGCAGGCTCGGTACGCCGAACCCGCCGTAGCAGGTGAGGATGAGCGGGGCCGGTCCCTCGGCGTCCTTCGGCGAGGTGAGGACGACGGTGACCTCCGCGCCGTCGTCGGCGGGGACGGTGAGGCGGGTCGTTCGCGCCGGGTCCGTGCGCTGCGGCGCGGCTGCGCGGCCGGTGAGCAGATCCTCGGCGGCGACCGGCCGCGGAGGCAGGGTCGGTCCCTCCACCAGAGCATGGAAGGTTCCCGTGTCGTAGGCCACGCTGGTCGCGACCGCCGGTTCGCCGCCGCAGCGGACCGGTCGGTGCTCGACCACGCGGCCTTCGACCAGCCGGAGGAGGACGCTGCGGCCCTCGCGCACGCCCGCGATGAGCACGTCGTCGCCGTGCGCGGCGAGCGAGGTGATGCGGATGTCGGGGTCCGCCCAGCGCCACCGCACGGTTGCGCTGTCCACGTGGAGGGCCTGCAGGCCGGTGCCGTCTTGGACGAGGAGCGCATCGCCGCACGGCAGGACACGCACGATGCCGGGGAAGGTCCCCAGCGTGCGCAGTGTGGCGCGGTCGATGAGTTCGGTGGGGCGACCGGGCCGGCTCTGTGCGGCGAGTCCTCGCCGTCCGCCGCGGAAGAGCCGAACACGCCCCCCGTGCGGGAGTCCGGATTCCCGGCGTTCTCCGCTCGCCGGATCGAGGTCGACGAGCCGACCCGAGCCGGAGGCGGCGACCTCCAGGCGCGAGGAGTCCGCCTGCCAGAGCACCTCGTCATAGCGGCAGCGGATCTCGGGATAGCGGTGCAGCTCGCCGGTGGCGGCGTCGACGATGCCCAGGACGGCGTCTTCGTCGGCGGTGTCGGCGAGCTGGACGGCGATGCGGGCTCCGTCCGGGGAAGGAGCCATACGCAGGATGTGCTCGTCGGGTTCGAGGACCGGGATCTGTTCGGGGAACCGGTAGATCCCGTACCGGGTGCGTCCGGCGAGCCGGCTGAGGCTGTACCCGGCCTGGGGAAGCCCGGGCCGCGCATGCCGCTCCCACCGTGCGAGCGCGGCGTCGAGGGCCGGTGAGGTCTGATAGGGCGGGCCGCTGGTCATCAGCGCCCGATGGGATCGGTGCCGGCGCCGGGCGCCGGCGGCCACCAGAGCAGGTGGCCGCCTTCGTCGAGCGGGCTCGGGAGTGCGATGGTCTCGGTCGCGTCGTCGCGGACGATGTGGACCAGGCCGTCCCCGCCCCCGCTGACGGCGACGGCCGTCCCGGCCGGGTCGAGGGCGACGGCGCGCCGCTGGGCGGGTGCGTCGCCCGCCGGTTCCCAGGGCAGCCGGTCCGGTGCGGGCGGATTCGACATCGCCGGGAGCGCGGTCTGCCGCACCGTCTTCAGTTGCGGGCCGCCCCGGTCGAGGAGGCTCACCCGGTCTCCGTCGGGGTGGACGGTCGCCACCGCGGCCCGCCCGCCCCCGGCCGCGAAGCGGAACGCGAGTCCGGGAGGCAGCTCCGCGTGGCGGGTCCGCCCGGAGGCCAGCTCGATCTCCACCAGGGCGTTGGTCCACGAGGTCCACGCGTCGGGCGCCCCGGGGCCGCCGCGGACGACGCCGAGGGCGCATCCGGTGGCCGGGTCGAACCGCAGGTAGTACGCGCGCCCGTCGACCGGCCACGGAACGATGCCCACCGGGCGCGGCAGGCCGTCCTCGACGGCGAAGCGTTCGAGACCGCGCCGCGTCGCGGTCGCGACGACACCGGTGCGCTGGTCGGCGACGTCGCCGTGCCCGTCCTCGGCGACGTCGCCGGTGAGCTCGCCGCGGAGTTCGGGAACGTGCGGGCCGACCGCCGCGGCGCGGGAGAGCGCGAGCGCCTCGATCGCCCCGGGTTCGCGGTGGCGGAGCACGAGGACGGGGTCGCCGCTGCGCTGGTCAGGGGTGATCATCACGCCGGGCTCGCCGGTCCGCACCCGGAACCGGCGGGGTGCTCGGGCCTCCAGGTCGACGAGTGTCACCACGTCGCTCCACGGCTCGGTGTTCGCCCCGGCGCCGGTAGTGACGGCGACGTAGCGGCCGGTGGGGTCACAGGCGAGGTGTTCGGCCGGTATGGCGATCGGGTGGCAGCGCTCACCGCCCGGCCCTCCCACCACCAGGGATCCCGCACGGTCGTCGGCGAACGCCCACTGCGCGGGGGAGCCGTCGCGGTGCGGCAGCGTCAGGAACCCCGCGTGCTCGGCGAGGACGCCGCCGCCGAGTTCGCGTACGGATCCGTCGTCGACCGCGTAGGTGCGTGCGGCGCGGTAGTCGGCGATGACGAGCTGTTCATCAGGCACGGAAAAAAGGTACTGGAAATGAAAACCGTTATCAAGTACGGTTTGCAGCGTTCGCTCCCCCGCGAACCCGCGTCTACGCGGTCATCCGAGAAGAAAGGAGTCCCCCCGATGGACAACCAGGAGTTCGCCGCGGGCGACGAGGTCGTCGCCGAGATCGAGGAGACCGAGCAGCTGGCGCACCTGTCGGCCTCGCACTCCAACGCTCTCGTCGAGAACCCCTTCGACTGACCGAGCCGTCTGTCGATCGACGACGGTCGACCAGGCCCGGTCGGGGGCTCGCGCCCCCGGCCGGGCCGTGTGCCCGACCCGTCTGGAAGGGGCCACCATGACAGAGACCTCCCGCCTCGCCCGTATTCCCGGCACCGGCACGGACGTGCTCATCGACGGCGACGGCACCGGGTCCGTCCGCACCCCGGCGGGGCGCTTCCTGCGTCTGCAGTCGCCGCCCTCCGGACTCATCGACACCCTCACCGGGGCCACCGGCGGGGAGGAGGCGTCCTCCGCCTACGCCGACCGGCTCACCGAGGTGATGGCCGCTCGCGAACGCGGCGATGCGGAACGCCGGTGGCCCGCCGGGCGGCGCGACGTCGTCCTCCTCGGCGGCGGTCCGGTCCTGGACGTGCTCGCCGAGGTCCTCGGCGAACTCGGCGCCGGCATCACGCGGAACCGGGGCGGGACGGCGGACGCCGCGGCGGACGGGCCCGCGCCTTCGGCCGCCGCGCCCGGCTCCGAGGCCGCCATCGAGGCGGGACCGGGGCGACGGCGGCTCGTGGTCGCGTTCGCCGAGACACCCGCCGAGCGGGCCGACTGGGCGGCGTTCGGCTCCCTCCCCGAGCACGGAACCGCCTGGCTCGGCGGGTACCGCGAGGGCGACAACTGCTTCGTCGACCCGATCCGCCTGTCGGCCGACGATCCCACCGCCGACCAGGTGCAGAAGCGGCGCCTGGCGGCCAGTCCGGTGCCGCGCGAACTCGCCGCCTGGCAGCGGTCGGCGACCCGCGCCCCGCCGGCGCTGCCCGCCGCCGCCCGGACCCTCCTCATCGGCCGGATGCTCACGGTCGCCCTCGCCTGGGCGCAGGAGACCGATGAGCTGACGAGGTTCCGGACCAGCTTGTGGAAGTACGTCTCCGCTTCGGCGACCGCCACCGAGCACACCGTCCTGGGCTACCCCGAGCCCCACGCCCCCGGTTGCGAGGCGGGCGCATGAGCGCGGCCGCCGGCGGACCGTTCGACCACGACTGCCCGACGCGGGACGGCGCGGTGCTGCGCGGGCTGCTGTGGCGCTGCGCCTCCCCCACCGGGCTCGTCCTCATCCGGACCCCCTACGACGCGGCCCTGCATGCGCCGATCGCGCGTTCATGGACCGAACGCGGCTACCACTGCCTGGTGCAGGACGTCCGCGGGCGGTACCGGTCCGACGGAGACTGGTCGCCCTACGAGCGCGAGGGCGCCGACGGCCGCGACATTCTCGGCCGCCTCCTGCGGGAGTTCCCGGACCTGCCGCTGCTGCTGTTCGGCGCCTCCTACGCCGGCCACTGCGCGCTCGAGGCCGCGCGGGAGGCGGTCGGCGACGGGACGGACGCGGCGCCGCGCTCCCCCTGCGCGGACGCGATCGCCGGGATCGTCGTCCTGGTCCCGGCGCTCGGCCTCGCCGAGACCGCCTGGGACGCCGACGGACGCCCGCAGTTGCGGCACCGCATCGGGTGGTGGCACCGGCACGGGCGCGGCCGGTGCGCACAGCCCGCCCTCTCCGACGCCGAGCTCGACCGGCGAACGGCCCGAGCGCGCGAGCGCGGACCGATCGCCGCGGCCGCCGACTGGGGATGGCCCGCCGAGACGCTGACCGGTTGGCGGAGACTGTGGTCCGCGCAGCGGATCGATCCGCGCGCCCGATACGGCCCGGTCGAGTACCCCCTGCTCGCGATCGGCGGGGACGACGACTTCTTCCGGGAGGACACCGCACGCCTCGCGCGGGACTGGCCCGGGCCGAGCCACCTGGTCAGCGGGCCGTGGGGACACGGCCTCGTCAGCGGGATCTGCGACGACGACCTGCGTGGCCGCGTCCGGAGTGCCGGCGGACTCGGCGCGGTCATCGACGCCTGGCTCGGGATCCACACGGCCCGGGGCTCCCCCGCACCCTGCGCGGTCCAGCCCCCCGGATCACGTTCCCGCTCGGTCTTCGACCCCGCAGCGGCCACCTGGCGCCACGAACGGAGCACCCCCATGACGGCCCCCACCAGCGACCTCCGCCCACCCCATCCGGGCAGCGCCGCCCCGGAGCAGGACGCCCCGGCCGGCACTCTCCCTACCGAGGCGCTCGTCGACCCCGAGTGCGGGATCATCCGTTCCGTCCGTCCCGTACCGCGCCCCGAAGGGGCCCCGCCGTCCTACCTCGCGCTCACCGCGGCCGTCGCGGACGCGCGCCGGCTCGGCGAGTGGCCCGCCGACCGGGTCTCGCTGGGCACGTCCTTCGCCGACGCCGACCACGCGCGGATCGCCGCCATCGCCGAAGGCGTCGAACGATACTGCGGAAACTGGCTCCCGGCGGAACCGCCCCTGGACGAGTTCCGCGTGGCCACCGCCGGGGAGCTGAGCGAGGAAGGCGAGCCCGTACTCGACACCGCCCGGCTGCCGCGCTTCGCGCCGTGGCAGTACACCAGGCAGGGGTTCCCCTACACGCCCCTCACCGACGACACCCCGACGCTGTGGACCCGGTGCGCCGACCTCGACGGACACCCGGCCTGGCTGCCCGACGCGCTCGTCCACCTCAACTGGCGGCAGTCGCGCTTCCGGCACCTTCCCCGCACCCACCACCTGAACTACGCGGGCATCGCAACGGGACAGGGGGCCGAGGACGCCCGCGATCGCGGGGTCCTGGAAGTCGTCGAGCGCGACGCCCTCGAACTGTGGTGGCACCTCGACGGCCCCACGTTCGGCATCGACCCCGCGAGCGTCCCCGGCCTCGAAGACGACCTGCAGGGGGGTGCCCTGAGCGCCTCCCTGGTCGCCATGCCCTCGGAGTTCGCCCCGGCCGTCGCGGCGCTCGTGCACGACCGGGAGCGCGGGCTCTACGCCGCGGGGTTCTCCGCCGCGCTCGACCCGGTCCGGGCGGCACGCAAGGCGGTACTCGAAGCGGTCCACACCTGGGTCTACACCCAGGGGTGCACCACCGCCGACGGTTGGGTCTTCCGTGCCGTCGAACAAGGCCTGATGGCCCGCGGCCTCTACCTCGATTTCCGGGGCGACGCGTCCTACCTCGACGCCGCCGGCCAGCACTGCCAGAACATCGTCGACCTCGGCGCCCACGTCCAGCTGTGGCTCGATCCGCGGCTGCACGCACAGGCCCGGCGATTCACCGAACCCGCGCTCGGCCTCCGGCCGATCACCCGGATCCCCGCCGTCTCCATGGAGGAGGTCTACCGGCGGCTCGCCCGCCACGGCCACCGGGTTCTGACCCGCGACCTCACGACGGCGGACGTCGGCCGCACGCCCCTGCGCGTGGTGCGCACCTTCATCACCGGCCTCGTGCCGAACGCCCCCGCCGCGTTCGCCTACCTCGGGATGGCGCGTTTCGAAGAGGCCGCCCGCGCACGCGGGTGGCGCGCGTCCTGGACCGGGAGCCCGGCGGACTTCACCCTCGTCCCTCCACCCCACATGTGAGCCAGAGCCGACCATGCCCCGCACCGATCCGCCTTCCGGCACCGCACACGAGCACCGCGGTTCCGCCCGCCCCGGCACGGACCCTCGTCGCGCCGCCTCCCACCACTCCGTGTTCCACTCCTCCTCCGAGCATCCGACGGATCTTCCCGCCGTTCTGACACGGGCCTTCGCTCCCGGCTCGCCGGGCCGACCGCGGCCGCCCGGCCCGCGCGCCAATCCGTGGCGAGCGGCCGGCGCCGACCCGGTCGCCGTCCCGGGCCGGGAACGCGCACTCCTCGACGCGCTCTGGCGCTCCGGCGGCCTCCACCGCCGGTCCGACGGAACCCCGACCCGCATCCACAGGAGGCCCGTGCCCTCGGCCGGCGCCGCCTATCCGGTGCAGACCCACCTCGTCGTCGGCCCCGGCGCCGACGGCCTCGCGCCCGGCCGGTACGCCTACGACATGGAGCAGGACACGCTCGTGAAGCGCGACGACGCAGCCGACCGCGCGGCCGGCTGGACCGGCGCGTCCGACCTCCCCGCCGACGGAACCCACCTGGTTCTGACGGTGCAGCCGGGACGGAGCTTCGGCCGGTACCGGCACCGGGCGTGGCCGCTGTGGATCGCCGACACCGCATACGCCCTCACCGCCGTGGAGTTTCTCTACGCGCCCAAGCGGCTCACCGTGCGGCTCGGTCCCGGCGCCGCTCTGCGCGCGCTGCTGGGCGTGCCGCCCGCCGCCGAACAGCGGCGGTGGCTCGCCCGCCGGTTCGCACCCGAGATTCCGCTCGCGGCGGTCGCGCTCCCGCGGTCGCGAACCATCGGCCCCCGGCACCGCGACGCGCTCGCCGCTCGGCGATCACCCGGCATCACCGAGTTCCTCGAATCGGGGGCGACCGGTGACCCCGCAGCCGAACGCGCCGCCAGAGCATCCGGGCAGGCGTGGGTCCGCGGCGCCGCCCGCCTGCACACATGGTCGATCCCCGGCGGCGCCGCCGCGGCCGAGTTGGCCGCGGCGGTCTGGGACGCCCACCGCGCCGCAGCCGCCGTCTGCTACGCCGATGCCGCCACCGGCGACTGGCGGAGCCGACCGGTCTCGGGGTTCGCCGCCGAGGACGGCCACTGGACCATCCACGCCCTGGCGGCACTGCCCGGCAGGCGACGCGTCGCGACGGAGACCGGCCCATGATGATCGTCGGCCCCTTGTGGCGCGAGGCCGCACGGTTCCCCGCCGCGCTGCTGTCGAGCGCCGCGCTGCTGCTGCTCGCGTTCTCCACACACCTCGCCCAGGCCGCGGCGATCGCCTGGTCGATGTCGGCGGTGCTGGGCGGGCGGCCGCAAGACGTCCTCGTCGCGTTGCTGCTGATCTTCGGGATCGCGGTGCTGCGACTGCTGGCGTCCCTCGCGCAGACGGCGGCCGCCGCCGGGCTGGGAGGCCGGGTCAGGCAGGCCGTGCGCCGCCGTGCGATGGCGTCCGCGCTGGTGCCGGAGCGTCTGCACGACACCGCCGTCCGGGACGGCACGGTGCGGGCGAGTCTGGGCGACGGCGTCGACGGCACGGACGCCTACGTCTCGAAGTACATCCCCGCCGTCGTGCAGGTGACCGTGGCATGCCCGCTCGTGGTCGCCCTCCTCGCGCTCCTGTCGCCGTGGGCCGCGGCGGGTGTCGCCGCCGCGGTCCTGCTGGCCGTGTTCGGACCGATGGCGTGGAAGCGCATGATCGCCCGGCGCCAGCTCGACCACTGGGACAGCTACGAGGCGCTCAGCGCCGACGTGCTCGAATCCCTGCGGGGAATGGCGACGCTGCGGACCCTCGGCGACGTGTCGGGGACCCGCGCACGCCTGCACGCCCGCTCGGAGGCGCTGCGCCGGGCCACGGAACGGGTCATGCGCTCAGGCCTGGCCGAGACCGCGGTCACGGACCTCGCCGTCCAGGGCGGCATCGTCGCAGCCGCCGGCGTGGCCGTCTGGGGCGCGGTATCGGGGCAGCCGCCCGCGGGGGAGGTCTACCTCGTCCTGCTGCTCGGCTCGGAGGCGTTCCGGCCGGTCCGGGAGCTCTCCCGCCATTGGCATGCGGGGTTCCTGGGACTCACCGCGATCCGCGGGCTGCAGGACATCGGCGCGTTCGGCCCGGTGCGCCGCGGGGAGGCGGCAGGCCCCGCTCCGGAGGCCGCAGACGGGGACGGCGCCGACGCGCCCGCCCCTTCCGCCGCGGTGCTGCGGGTGTCGAATCTGCGTTTCCGGTACCCGGGCACGGCGTCCGACGTGATCAGCGGCCTGGACCTGACCGCCCGCCGCGGGGAATTGAGCGCGATCATCGGTCCGTCGGGGTCGGGGAAGTCGACCCTGTTCGACCTCCTGATGGGGTTCCTCGCCCCGGCCACCGGCCGGCTCGAGTTGGACGGCCGAACGCTGGGCACCCGGGACATCGCCGTCGTCTCCCAGCGTCCCGTGCTCTTCGCCGGGACGATCCGGGAGAACCTCGACGTCAGCGGCACCGCAGCCGGAGAGGCGGATTTGGTCCGGGCGTGCCGCGCGGCCGGGGTGCTGGAGGAGATGCGCGCGCTCACGCACGGCTTCGACACCGAGGTCGCCGAGGCCGGCGCGAGTCTGTCCGGCGGGCAGCGCCAGCGCCTCGCCCTGGCCAGGGCGCTGCTCGCGCACCGCCCCGTCCTTCTGGTAGACGAGCCGACCAGCGCGCTCGACTCCGACCGCGCCGCGGACGTCGTCGAGACGCTGCACCGGGTGGCGCGCGACCGCATCGTCATCATGATCACCCACCGCCCCGAGGCCCTCGCCGACGTGCCGACCGTGCTGCGGCTGGATGCGGGCCGTCTGGACAGGAGCGTTCCGTGAGTACCCGTGCAGCGCTGCGCACCTTCGGCCGACTCCTGCCCGCGCTGCGCCCCGAATGGCGCGGCATGCTCGCCGGCTATCTCGTCGCGACCGCGAGCGCCCTGGGTCTCGCCGGTCTGGCGGTGCTGACGGCCTGGGCGGTCGGCCACGCGATCGTCGAGCGGACACCGCCCGGACCGCTCTGGTGGGCTGCCGCCGTCGGTCTCGTACTGCTGCGGACCCTGTTCACCTGGCAGGAGATGGACGTGTCCCACGCCCTGGCCTACCGTGTGCTGGCCCGCCTGCGGATGGCGCTCTTCGACGCCTACGCGCGCAGCGTTCCCGCACGCCGCCGCGAGCACTCCGGGCGCGCGGCGGCCGTCGCGATGGGCGACATCGAGAAACTCGAGTTCTTCTACGCCCACACCGTGGCCCAGTTGGGCGCCTCGCTGACCGTCTTCCTCGCCTCCTTCGCCGCCGCCCTGTTCCTGTTGCCCGAGGCGGCGCTGGTGATGTCGCTCGGCAGTGCGCTGGTCGCGGGGACGGCGCTGTGCTGGTCCGGAGCCGCCAGACGGACCGGCGAACGGGAGCAACAGGACCGCGAAACCCTCTCGGCACAGACCGTCGACGCGCTCGGCGCGCTGCGCGAGGTGCTCG
The DNA here is from genome assembly GCF_014204715.1 of Streptomonospora salina. Lineage (NCBI taxonomy): Bacteria > Bacillati > Actinomycetota > Actinomycetes > Streptosporangiales > Nocardiopsidaceae > Streptomonospora > Streptomonospora salina. The sequence continues at coordinate 4,945,763 of NZ_JACHLY010000001.1, read as the reverse complement.
GCTACGGCCTCGCGCCGCGGATCATCGCCGAGACCGCCACAGCCACCGCGCGCGCGGCCGCGGTCACCCGCCGGCGGGAACTGCTCTCCCAACTGACCGCCGGGGTGCGCGAGCTGATCGTCACCGCCGTCGTGATCGGGGTCATCGCCGTCAGCGCCGCCGCCGCGGGTATGCTCTCCGGCCCCGCCGACGCACGCCTGTCCCCGGCGGTCCTGCCCGCGCTCGTGGCTCTCGCCCTCGCAGGCGTGACAGCCGTCACCGAGGCCACCGCGGTCCTGACCCAGCTCCATCCCCTCACCGCGAGCGCGCGACGCGTCGGTTCCGGTATCAACCGCCCGCCGGTCGTATCCGCGCCCGACCGGCCGCAGGAGGTTCCCAGCGGCTCTCTCGGCCTCCGGTTCCGTGCGGTCTCGTTCGCCTACGACGACCGGCGGCCGACGCTGGAGGGATGGTCGGCAGACGTGGCACCCGGTGAGCACGTCGGCCTCGCAGGGCCCTCCGGGGCGGGCAAGAGCACGATCATCGCGCTCGCGGCCCGCCTGTGGGACCCGTCGGCGGGGACCGTCGAGCTCGCCGCCGACGGCACGGCCGTCCCGGTCACCGAACTCGACGACGAGGCGTTCCGCGGCGCCGTGGCCCTGGTCGAGCAGGACGCCCGGCTGTTCCACGGCACCGTCCGCGACAACCTCCTGCGCGGGACCCGGCCGCGCCCCGACACGGAACTGTCCGCCGTGCTCGAACGCGTCGGCGCCAAGGACTGGGCCGATCTCGACGAGGAGCTGGGAGAAGGCGGCCTCCGCCTCTCCGGCGGGCAGCAGGCGCGCCTGTGCCTGGCCCGCGCCCTCATCCGGCGACCGCGCGTGCTGCTGGTGGACGAAATCACCGCGAGCCTCGACCCGGAGACCGAGCGCATCGTCTCCGACGTCATCGCCGAGTTCGACGGCACCGTACTCGCCGCATCGCACCGCGCCGAGACGCTCGCCCGCTTCGAACGCGTCGTCCACGTCCACGGCTCCCGCCGCAGCACCCGGGCAGAGGCGGGGCCCGCCCCTCGGCCCGTGGAAGACCGAGCCTGAGGGGGGCGTGGAGGTCCGCCACCGGACCACGATCGAAAGGCACGCACAGGGTCGCCCGATCGAGACGCGCGAAGGCCCGGTTGCTGTTCAGCCGGCGTCGTCGCGTTTGCGGTAGCGGATATGGGTGGCCAGTGGTGAGTGGAGCACCTCGATGGGCTCGAAACCGAAGGTCTCGACGCCGTCGAACATGCGCTCGCCGCTGCCGAGTAGGACGGGTGCGATGTCGAGGGCGAGTTCGTCGATCACGTCGGCGTTGAGGGCCTGCCGAACTGTCGAAGCGCCGCCGGCGATGTCCACACCCCTGCCGTCGGCGGTTTCGAGCGCCCGCGCGTAAGCGGCGCCGAAGCCCTCGGTCACGAAGTGGAAGGTGGTCCCGCCCTCCATCTCGATCGGTTCGTGGGCATAGTGGGTGAGCACGAAGACCGGGGCGTGGTAGGGGGGCTCGGGTCCCCACCATCCGTTCCACGTCTCGTTCCACTCACCTCGGATCGGCCCGAACATGTTTCGGCCCATGACGTAGGCGCCGCGCGGGCGCATCAGCCATTCGTTGGCCGTGGCGTCGGCTTCGGTCGCGCGCGGGTCGCCGATATGCCAGCCGTGCAGCTCGTGGCCGCGCTTGCCCAGCGGCTCGTTCCGGCTCTGCTCGGGTCCGGCGACGAAACCGTCGAGCGAGATCGACATGTGGCAGGTGGTGTCGGACAAAGCTTCTCTCCGCTCGTATCTACGGGTTGCGCTGCGGTCATCGGACCGCATGACACACGTACAGACTGACGGATGCGACCGAACTCATCGCGACATCGCGAAGCCGTGGAGGTTCGGCTGCCACGCGGCAGACGGCCACGCGTCGTGCCCCCCGCGAGACCGTTCCCGCCACCCCTCCCCGATCGGCCGGTCGACCAGGCATGAACGGCAAAACGGGTCATCGGGTGCGACCGGACGTGTGCAGCAATCGCGTCGCAGTGGCCCGCACCCGGTCTCGGAGTTCATCGGGGCGATCGATCATCACCTCGCAGTCGAGAGCCGCTATAACGGCCGGCAGCCAATCGAGACTCTCGGCATGGATCTCGGCCCGGTGCCAGGGCGCGGTGCCTTCGTGTTCCGGGGCCTCGGCACCATCCGATCTCTCGAGTCGAGCCACACTGAGCGGTAGATGCGCCCGGATGTGCTCCTCGCTCTCGCGAATGCGCAGCACGACCTGCCACCGGTAGTCGGCATCGGCGAAGCGCTCACGGAGGCGAGGTTCCGCGTCGGACCGCTGCGGTGGAGAGAAGGTTCCAGGCAGGGAACGGGCTGTTCGGATCCGGTCTACCCGGAAGGTGCGTTCGGCTTGCTTGTCCGCGTCGAACGCGACGAGATACCAGCGGTCTGCGTGCGCGACCAGAGCGTAGGGGTGGATCGTGCGCCGTGACGGTGCTCCCCGGCCGCTGAGGTAGCGCAGATCGAGCACCTGTCGGTGATCCACGGCCTCCGCCAGGGTCAGCATGACGGAGGGTTCGGGCGCGGCTCCCCCATGCTGAGACGTAGGTGTCATCACCCCCAGCAGGGTGTCGATCCGCTCCGCATCGGCGATCGGCATCGCTCGCTTGACCTTGGCCAGGGCAGTCTGGGCGGCGACCTGCGGCTCGTGCGAGGCCGACTGCGAACGGGCGAGTCCGAGGTAGAGCACGATCACCTCTTCCCTGCTGAACATGAGCGGGAGGACGCGCTGGCCGGACGCGAGCCGATAGCCGCCGTAGCGCCCGCGCACCGTCTCGACGGGCACCCCCAGATCGCACAGCCGCGCCACGTCTCTGCGAATCGTCCGTTCGTCGACTCCCAGGCGCTCTGCCAGTTCGGCGACGGTACGCAAATGCGCGGACTGCAGCAGATCGAGCAATTGCAACGCTCGCGCGGTCGTGTCGGCCATGACACCCATCATCGCTCACATACCGGTCAGTTCTCGTCCGGTATCGCTCGTAGCGTCATGTCCGCGGCCGGATGTACCGGCCACACTCACGTCCATCACAGGAGGAGTCCGCGATGCAGTTGGCATCCACCCGCATCATCACCGACGACGTCGACGCGCTCGTCGCGTTCTACGAAGCAGCCACTGGAATCACCGCCGAACGGCTCCACCCGATGTTCGCCGAGCTTCGTACGTCATCCGGCACGCTAGCCATCGCCAGCAGTGCCACGGTGCCGCTGCTCGGAGACGACGCCGCCGAGGCGTGCGCGAATCGCAGCGTCGCGCTGGACTTCCTCGTCGACGACGTCGACGAGACCTGCAAAGAACTCCAGAATGTCGCCGAAGTATTCGTTAATGCACCCGCGGACATGCCCTGGGGCAATCGCTCGCTTCTCGTCAGGGATCCCGACGGGAACCTGATCAATTTCTTCACACCGGTCGGCGAATCCGCCAAGGCCCGCTTTGCGGACGACGTCCCGAGAGGTTTCTAGGTGGTCATACGACACCATCCGTGTCCGGCCGGATAACCAGCGAGCGCTTTCCAGCGTGTTTCGTGCCGCTGGAGGGCCGACACCGGCGCGGGCGGCCTCGGCGGCGCGGGCCGCTCCAGCATGGGCAGACGGCCGGCGGTGACGCGGAGCATGTCTTGCAGTCGCTCAGGCGGTGTCGACTCCCGGACACGGGTACTCAGCGCCACCATGACCAGGAACGCGGCTGGCGTTTCCCGGTCCTGCCCGCCGCCGGGCGGGTCCGGGAGCGCTTGCGGGCAGCGCGCCGTCAGGCGGCGCCGAACCGTCGGCTGGACCGACGGCGAGACCGGGTACGGCCCGACCTACCTGTCGGGGGCGCGGCTGATCATGAGGGTGCCGACGCCCGCGAGGACCGCGAGGGCGATGAGCGCCGTGCCGTAGACGTCGGCGACGGTGCCCAGGGCGGCTGTGTCGGCGGCGATTCCCGCGGTGACGGCGGGCAGGCACACGGCCAGGTAGCTCAGCACGTAGAAGGCCGACATCAGGCCCGCCCGCTGGTGGGGAGCGGCCAGGGGGACCACGGTGCGCAGCGCGCCCTGGAAGCCCGCGCCGAAGCCGATACCGGCGAGCACGATGCCGGCGAAGTACACCGGGGTCCCTCCGGTGTGCACGCCGACCAGCGTGGTGGCGACTCCGACCGCCAGGGCGGGCGCGCCGACGAGCATGACGCGCAGCGCGGGCGCGCCGCCCAGCAGCAGGATCGCCGCCGCTCCGCTGACGGTCAAGGCGCAGACCGCGGCTCCCCCGACCAGCGGGTCGGCCGAACCGGTGGCGGCGGCGGTGAGTGCCGGCCCCAGGGACAGGTAGAAGCCGCCCAGCGCCCATACGGCGATGTCGATCGGCGCGGCGACGAGCAGCGCGCGGCGAGCCTGGCGGGGGACGCTGATCGCCGGACGCAGCGAGGCCAGGGCGCCGGGCCTGCGCTCGGCGGTCTCGCCGAGTGTCGCGATCGCGGTGGCCTGGACGACCAGCAGGACCAGCAGCACGACGTAGACCAGGCGCATCGGGGCGGGCGCGTACTGCACGAGGACGCTGGAGCCCAGGGCGCCGGCGCCCATGCCCGCCAAGGGGGCGACGCTGGTGACCACCGGGCCGCGGGTGGGCGAGCTGTCGAGCAGTCCCGCGCCGAGTGCTCCGGTCGCCGCACCGGTCGCGAACCCCTGCATGATGCGGGCGGCGATCAGCGGCGCCAGGTCGTCGGCGGCGAGGAAGACCACCATGGAAGCGGCCTCCAGTGCGATGGCGCCGACGATGGCGGGGCGGCGGCCGGTGTGGTCCGAGATCCGTCCCACGACCAGCAGCGCCACGAGGAGCGCGAGCGCGTAGACGCCGAACACGACGGTCAGCGCGCTCGGCGCCAACTGCCAGGAGTCGCGATAGACCGCGTAGATCGGGGTGGGCGCGCTGGAAGCGGCGAGGAAGGTGACGAGGACGGCGGCCTGGATCGCGGTGGCGGCGCCGGAGGGCACCCCGCGGCGGGTGCGCGCGGGTGGCGGTGTGGTGGCGGGCATGACTCCCCCGAACTTTAACGCAAAGAATTTGCGTTAGGGGACGCTACACGCACAGCACGACTAACGCAAAGATTGTGCGTTAGACTGGACGTGTGAGTCCGATCCAAGGAAGCCGCACCGGCGGGCGCAGCGCCCGCGTGCAGCAATCGGTGCACCGGGCCGTGCGCGAACTCCAGGCCGAACGCTCGCGGGGCGAACTGAGCGTGCCGCTGATCGCCCAGCGCGCGGGCGTCACACCGTCGACGATCTACCGCCGCTGGGGAGACCTGCAGGAGCTCTTCGCCGACGTCGCCGTGGAGCGTCTTCGCCCGGACACCCCGACCGCCGACACCGGCGCACTCGCCTCCGACCTGGAGGCGTGGGCCCGGCAGTACCTGGAGGAGATGTCCTCGACGCCGGGCCGCGCGTACGTCCGCGACGTGCTCGCCAGCGACACCGGGTACGGCAACGCCGGGAGATGCTGCGAATACGCCCGCGAGCAGATCGGCGCCATGCTGGACCGCGCCGCCGTCCGCGGCGAGTCCGCCCCCGACACGGACGCGGTCGTCGACCACCTCGTCGCGCCGATGATGTACCGCATCCTGTTCGCCCCCGACACCCCCACCGAGGAGTGGGTCACGGGGCTGGTACAGGGCCTGCTGGAGAGCGGGGCGACCGGCCGCCGCTCATAAGGCGATCGCGCTCGGGCCCGACCGGTCGACGCCGCCGCTACCGGCCCCGGCGATCCGCGCGGGCCACCATGTGCGGGCTCCGACGTCCAGCGCCAAGGCGGGCAGCAGGACCGACCGCACGACGAGGGTGTCCAGCAGGACTCCGAAGGCCACGAGGAACGCGAGTTGAACCGGGAAGAGCAGCGGGATCACCGACAGGGCGGCGAACGTCGCGGCGAGTACGACTCCGGCCGAGGTGATGACCCCGCCGGTCAGGGTGAGGGCGCGCAGCATCCCGCCGCGGTGGCCGTGGCAGCGAAGACGACCTGGAGACCATCTCCGGCTGGCTGCACCACCTCGGCGAAACGCTCCTGAACCTGTCCGCGCCCCCGGGCGCGCGCAGTGGCGAGTGATCCCCCTGTCGCGGCGCGTCCGCCCCGACGGCAGCGGGAGCGCGGTCGCCTCAGCCGGCAGCGCGGCACGCGGCCGTCGTGCGGGCGGGCCGGGGGCGAAGTAGGTCTGCTCGGCGGCCCAGCCGAGCCCGGGCTCGGCTGGGCAGTGCTGCCGGACCGTCTCCAGCGGAACGGACAGCGGCACCTCGCCGCGCCGGTGGCGCTCGATCGCATCGAGGACGTCGCGGCGGCGCGTGTCGTCCAACCGGTCGCCGACCATCCCGAACAGGTGCTGCAGCGCGTCGGCCGTCGAGGGCCGACCCGTCGAGACCGGAAGCGTCGGTCGGTGCGCCGGGCCCCGTCGCCGCCTCGCGCCCCACCGCGATCCACGCGATGTGGTCACCGAGCCGGCGGCCGAGGGACCCGAGGGGCGCGCCGCCGCCCGCGGACCGCGCGTCCTTCCCCGGCAGTCGGGGCGCGACGCCCAGGCGCGGCCGCACCTCCGCGGGGCGCGCCTGCGTGGGACCGCCGGTGACCTGGGCCATAAGGGACGGGTGCCCCGGCATCCGGCGGCGTAACCGAGCACGACCCGCGGCCGCCGCTAATCGCCGCGGTCCTCCCGCCCTTCCCGGTCGCCCTGCCCTTCCCGGTGCGCCGCCGGAGGCGCGACCGGTGGCGGGAGGGCCGCGGCGATGCAGTCGAGGACGCGGTCCAGACCGTACTGGAACCGGTCGTCGCGGCTCAGGTGCGGCCCGCGCGCATCCGCCACGATCTTGCTGAAGACCGGGTACTCGCCGCTCTCCACCAGCCGGTCGACGTAGGGGCCGCTCCGCATCATCCAGTCCGTCTCGCCGAGCCCGCTGCGGCGGACCTCCTCGGCCCAGCCGGCCTCGTCGCGGGCGGCGCCCTCGACGTAGCCGTTCAGAACGGCCATGAGGCCGAGGTTCTCGTCGATGGAGACGCGGGGGTCGAGGGTCCCCATCACCCGTTCGATCAAGCGCAGTTGGTTGGGGCCGAAGCCGGGGACGACCTGGTGCACGGTGGCGATCCACGGGTGCCGCCGCCACATCGCCCGCACCCCGTAGGCGTAGCGGGTCAGGTCCGCGCGCCAGTCGCCGGAGGGCACTCCCTCGACGTCGATCTCGCCCCGCACCCGGTCGGCCATGAGTTCGACGAGGTCGCCGCGGCCGGGGACGTGCCGGTAGAGCGACATCGTGCCCGCGCCGACCTCGTCGGCGATCCGCCGCATGGTGGCGGCCTCCAGCCCCTCGGCGTCGGCGATCCGGACCGCCGCCTCGGTGATCTGCGCGCGGCTGTAGACCGGTTTGGGCCCGCGGGCCGGGCGCTCCGGCCGCATCCAGATACTCACGTACTCGGTGTCGGTCACCCGTCCCCCTTCTATTGCGTACATCGTACCCAATGAATTAGCCTCATCGCCACAACCGCGTACAACGTACCCAGTGGGGGGATCATGGCGGATCCGATCGTGGTCGCCGAGGGGCTGCATAAGTCCTTCGGCGACGTCCATGCGCTGCGGGGCCTGAACCTGAGCGTCCCGGAAGGAACGGTCTGCGGCGTGCTGGGGACCAACGGCGCGGGGAAGACGACAGCGGTGCGCATCCTGGCGACCTTGTCCGATCCCGATGCCGGGCACGCCCGCATCGCCGGCTACGACGTCGCCCGCGAGGCCGGCAAGGTGCGCGCCAGGATCGGGCTCGCGGGCCAATACGCCGCCGTGGACGAGAAGCTCACCGGACGCGGCAACCTGCGCATGTTCGGGCGCCTCTACCACCTGTCCCGGCGCGAGGCGCACCGGCGCGCCGATGAACTGCTCGAGCGCTTCGACCTCGTCGACGCCGCCGACCGTCGGGTCGCCGACTACTCCGGCGGTATGCGGCGCCGCCTCGACCTGGTCACCAGCCTCATCCGGCGCCCCGAGGCGCTCTTCCTGGACGAGCCCACCGCCGGCCTGGACCCGCGCAGCCGCGGCGCGATCTGGGACAGCGTCCGCGAGCTCGCGGCGGAGGGCACCACGGTGCTGCTCACCACGCAGTATCTGGATGAGGCCGACCAACTGGCCGACGACATCGCCGTCATCGACCACGGGCGGGTCGTCGCCGCGGGCACGCCCGAGGAGCTGAAGGCCGCGATCGGGGACCGCCTCGACGTCGTCCTCGACGACCCCGCCGCGCTGCGTCCGGCGGCGACCGTACTGAACGCCCTGGCCGGAACCGAGCCCGCGGCGACGGGCCCCGACCGGCTCAGCCTCGCCCTGCCCGGCGGATTCCGGCTCGCCGGCATCGTGCGCGAGCTCGACCGCGCCGGGATCGACGCTGCCGACGTCCGGCGGCGCCGCCCCACCCTCGACGAGGTGTTCCTGCGCCTCACCGACCGCACGGAACCCGTCCGATGACCGCCCCGACCCCGCCGGCGGGCCGCATGCGCTGGGCGTTCTCCGACGGCCTGACCCTGGTCGGCCGCGAGCTGGGCCGGCTGCGGCGGGAGCCCGGGCAGCTCGTCGCCATGCTGGTGTTCCCCGCCGTCATGGTGGTGCTGTTCGGCTACGTGTTCGGCAGCGCGATCACGGTGCCGGACGGCGGCGACTATCGCGCCTACCTGATGCCGGGCCTGTTCTCGATGGTGGCCTTCACGGCCGTCACGACGGTCACGGTGCGCGTGGCCGGCGACGCCTCCCGCGGCGTGATGGACCGGTTCGCGTCCATGCCGACGGCGCGGTCGGCCGTGCCGTTCGGGGCGGCCGGTGCCGACCTTCTGGTCGGTCTGCTGTCGCTGGCCGTCATGGCGGGGGCGGGCCTGCTGGTGGGATGGCAGCCGCAGCGCGGCCTGCTTCCCGCGGCCGGGGCGTTCCTGCTGATGACGGTGCTGCGGTACGCGCTGAGCTGGGGCGGCGTCTACCTGGGACTGGTGGTGAAGAACGACGAGGCCGCCGACCAGCTGGTTCCGCTGCTGCTGCCGTTCACGATGCTGTCCAACGCGTTCGTCCCGACCGGCGGCATGCCGGGGTGGCTGCGGGTGCTCGCCGACTGGAACCCCGTGAGCGCGCTCACCGCCGCCTCCCGGGAACTGTTCGGCAATCCGGGTGCGACGTCCCCGGACGCGGCGTGGCCGCTCGCGCACCCCGTGGCCGCCGTCCTGATCTGGTCGGCCGCGCTGCTGGCGGTCTTCGTCCCGCTGTCGGTCCGCACCTACGGGCGCACAGGGCGCTGACGGCATCAGCCGGGGCGCCTCCTGGAGACGGGCGGGCGGACCGGCGGACGGACGGGCGCGGTCCCGCCGGCGTTCACCCCGTTCAAGGCCGGTCGAAGCGTCCGAGGATGAGCGCCCGTCCGAACAGGGCCGGCGGGCGGCTGCCGGAACCCGCTCGCAGCGCCGGGGCTTCCCCCGAGAGCCGCGGCGCCACCGGCGTGCAGTAGGTTCGCAGCGGCACGTGGTCGCACGAGAGAAGGAAGCGAGGTCCCGGTGCCCGTCGACGAAAGACTGGCCGCGGAGTGGCTGCGGCGGTGGGATGTCCAGCAGGAGCGCTATCTGGCCGACCGCGAAGAGCGGTTCACCGTCATCGGCGACGTGGTCGAACACGCGGTCGAGCACACCGCGGCGGGTCGGGACCGGCCGTGCGTGGTGGATCTGGGGTGCGGGCCCGGTTCGCTTGCTGTGCGTCTGGCCGAACGGTTGCCCGAGGCGCGCGTGGTGGGCGTCGATTCCGATCCGCTTCTGCTGGCGCTGGGCGCCGCCACCGCGCCGGAGCGGGTGCGCCTGGTCGACGCGTGGGTGGGGCGCGACGGGTGGCTCGACGCGCTCGGGCTCGGCGGCGGAGTCGACGCTGCGGTTTCGACCACGGCGCTGCACTGGTTGCCGGAGGAGCAGCTGGCCCGGACCTACCGCGACATGGCCGCGGTGATGCGATCGGGCGCGGTGCTGGTCGACGGCGACCATCTGGAGCAGGAGCGGCCCCGACTGGCGGCGACCGCCCAAGCGGTACGGGACCGGCGGCTGGAGCGCAGCGGTGTGCTCGGCAACGAGGACTGGCGGTCGTGGTGGGACGCCGCCGCCGGCGTGCCGGAGTTCGCCGACCTGCTGGCCGAGCGCGAGCGCCGCGGCGCCACCGGCGGGTGGGGCAACGGTTTCACGTTGACCCGGCACACCGAGCTGCTGCACGCCGCCGGCTTCTCCGAGGTGGGCACCGTGTGGCAGTACGGCGACAACTATGTGCTGGTGGCGGTGCGCTGAAGCCCGCTCGCCTCGACGAGTGTCCGGCTCTGCGCGGTCGCGGGTGCGGCGATCAACCTGTCGCAGGGGGCGTTCTCGACGATGCGTCCTCCGGCCATGACGGCCGCGTGCTCGGCGTACTCGGCGACGAGGCCGAGGTCGTGGCTGATGAGCAGCAGCGCCGTACCGCGCTCCGTGGCCGTCGCGCAGAGCGCGCCGAGGACGTCCGCCTGGCGTTCGCCGTCCAGGGCCGTGGTGACCTCGTCGCATACGAGTACATCGGGGTGGGCCAGCAGGGCGCGGGCCAGCGCGGCGCGCTGCAGCTCGCCGCCCGAGATCTGCGCGGGCCGGCGGGCCGCGGTCGCCGCGCCCACGCCGAAGCCCTCCAAGAGTGTGCGGGCCTCGGTCAGCGACTCCGTCCGCCCGAGTCCGCGCAGCCGGACCGCGGTGCGCGCGATCTGGACGTCCACGGGCCGGTCCGCGTCGAAGGAGGTCAGCACTTCCTGCCAGACGTATTGCACACGCCGCACCTGCTCCGTGTCGCGGCGCGCGAGCGGCGGCAGGGGGCGGTCGGCCAGCTCCACGGTGCCCGACGCGGGGGTGTGCAGCCCGGCGACGCACCGGGCGAGGGTCGTTTTGCCGCCGCCGGAGGGGCCGATGAGACCGGACACCGTGCCCGCCCCGAGGTCGAGATCCGCGCCGTCCACGGCGAGGGTGCGCCTGCGCCCGGCGCGGTGGCGGGCGCCCAGTCCCCGCACCCGCAGCAGGGGCGCAGAGCCGTTCGCCGACCGCCGCGCGGCCGCGGGCGGGCCGGCACCGCCCACAGGCCGGGGCAGGCGGCCGGCGCCGCTGCGCCGCCGCTCGCCTCCCAGGCGCACGACGGTGTCGGCCAGCGCGTCCACCGCCGCGCGGTCGTGGCTGAGCAGCAGCACGGCCAACCCGGTTTCGGCGAGGCCGCGCACCGTGCCGATGACGCTGAGTTTCGTCGCCGCGTCCAGTCCGGTGGTGGGTTCGTCCAATACGAGCAGGCGCGGGCGGCACACGAGTGTCTGGGCGAGCGCGACGCGCTGCCGCTGTCCGCCGGAGAAGCGGTGCGGGAACCGGCGGAGGGTGTCGGTGTCGGCCGGCAGGGCGGCCGTGCGCAGCGCCTCCAGGGACGCGGACCGCAGAGCGGCGGCACGCGCGCGGCCCCGGCCGCCGGGCGGATCGTGGATCGCGGCCAGTTCCCGCAGGACCGAACCCACGCGCCGGGCCGGGTTCAGCGCGGCGGCCGAGTCCTGCGGCAGGTAGGCGACGGTGCCGCCGCGCAGCCGCTCCAGGTCCCGCTCGGATGCGCGGTACCCGCCGTCGACCACGTCCACGCCGTCGACCCGGATCCGGCCCGAGACGGCGGCCGCACGCGGCCACTCCCCCAGCAGCGCACGCGCGGTGGTGGTCTTGCCGCTGCCGGAGGGCCCCACCAGGGCGGTCACCGCGCCGGCGGCGGCGGTCAACGAGGCGCCCTCCACGAGCGGCCGCCCGTCCACGCACACCCTCAGGCCCTGCGCTTCGGCGACCGGTTCGGACCGGTCCATGTCCACTCCCTTCTCGGTCCCGGCTGCGTCCGGGCGCGGATCGCGCGGTCCCACAGCAGGTTCAGCCCCACGGTGAAAGAGACGAGCATCGCCACCGGCGCCAGCGGGGCGAGCGGCTGCACGGTCAGGCCCGTGCGGTTGTGCGCGACGGCCACGGCCCAGTCCGGTGCCGTGGGCCCGGGGCCGAGGCCGAGGAAGTTGGCCGATGCGACCAGCGCGATCGCAGCGGTGATCCGGGTGCCCGTGTCGGCGGCGACGGGACGCAGAACGCGCCTGCCGACGTAGCCGAAGTAGAGGCGGGCGCGGCTCTCCCCCTGCAGCCGCATGGCCTGGAACACCGGTGCGCTCACCGCGTCCAGCGCCGCCGCCCGGACCAGGCGCGCCACGCCCGGCGCGTTGGTGACGGCGACCACGGCGGCGATCACTGCGGCCTGCGACGACCACCACACCGCGACGACGCTGATCATCAGGAGCGAGGGCACGCCCATCACGACGTCGAGCGGGCGCAGCAGCGCCGCGTCCGCCCAGCCGCGGCGGGCGGCGGCCGCCGCGAGGCCGATCGCGCCGCCGACGGCGTAGGCGAGCGCGACCGCGGCCAGCGACACGGCCAGGACCGAGCGGCCGCCCAGCAGCAGCTGGGTGAGCACGTCGCGGCCCAGCCGGTCGGTTCCGAGCGGGTAGCCGCCGCCGGGCGCGGCGAACGGCGGCCCCGGATCGGCCGCGACCAGCGGTGCCAGCAGCGGTCCGGCCAGCCCGGTCGCAGCGGGTACCAGGACCATGGCGAGGGGGAGCGCCGCGCGCCGCCGCATCACCGGCGCACCTGCTCGATCCGCGGCACGAGCCGCCGGGAGACCAGCTCGGCCGCCTGGTTGAGGGCGATCGTCACCGCGCCGAGAACGAAGACGTACCCCTGGACCACGGGAACGTCGCGCATGGCGACCGCGTCGACGACTCCCCCCGCGACTCCGGGGACCGCGAACACGACCTCCACGACCAGCACTCCCGAGAACAGGTTGTCTCCGACGCGCGCCAGCTCCTCGGATGCGGGGGCGAGGGCGTTGGGAGCGACATGGCGCAGCAGCAGCCGGCGGCGCCCCACACCGAGGCGGCGGGCGTGGGCGGCGTATTCGCTGCGCATGGCATCGGCGGTGCCCGCGCGCACCTGGCGGACGAGCAGCGCCGCGACCCGGCACAGCAGGACCGCGACGGGCAGCACCAGCAGTAGCGGGTCGGTGAGCAGCCGCCAGCCGTCGGCGCCCATCGCGGTGGCGGGAAGCAGGCGCACCTGCAGGGACAGCCCCAGGACCAGCAGCATCGCCAGCGCGAAGTCGGGGATGGAGTACAGCACAAGGGTGGCCGTGGTCACGGCCCGGTCCAGGCGGCCGCCCTCCCCGGCCCCGGCGGCCAGGCCGAGGGCCGCGGCCAGGGGCACCAGCAGCGCCACCGTCGCGGCGGCCAGGATGAGGGTGGGCGGCAGGGATCGGGCCACCAGGTCGGTGACCGGCCGGCCCGAGATCAGCGAGGTTCCGAGGTCGCCGGTGAGCAGGTCCTGCCACCACTGGAGGAACCGGATCGTCGGCGGCTCGTCCAGGCCCATCCGGGCGCGGATCTCCGCCGCCTGCTGCGGGGTGTAGTCCTCGCCGAGGACCGCCTCGGCTGCGTCGCCGGGCAGCGCCTCGGTCGCGGTGAACACCAGCACCGACAGGGCGAGCAGCTGCGCGGCGGCCACGCCGAGGCGGCCGAGGGCGGCCCGTGCCGTCACTCCAACCAGACCCGGTCGAACCTCGCCCAGTCGGCGGTGTTGGGCGGCGCGTCCCGCTCGACACCGCGCAGGGACGCGGCGGTGGCGTTGATCCACTCGGTGTAGCCCCACACGATCAGGCCGCCGTCGTCGTGGAGCTCCTGCTGGAGCTCGTGGTAGCGGCGGGTGCGCTCCTGCTCGTCGGCGGTGGCCTGGGCCCGGGCGAACGCTTCGTCGAACCCCGCGCGCTTCCAGCCGGTGACGTTCTGGGGTGCGTCGCTGACCATGCGCAGCGCGAGGTGGTTGGGGATGGGCATCGACCCGGACCGGTAGGAGGCGAACACGCCCTGGTCCAGGATGTCGCTGAAGTAGGTGTCCTGGTTGCCCACGCGCACGTCGACGGTGGCCCCGGCCTCGGCGGCCTGTTCGGCGAAGAGGGTGGCGGCGTCGACGAAGCCGGGCGCGGCCTCGGAGGTGTCGAGCGCGACCTCCAGGTCCTGGGCGCCGGCCTCGCGCAGCAGGCGGCGCGCCCGGTCCAGGTCGCGTCCGCGCTGGGGCAGGTCGTCGTCGAAGTACCGGTATCCGCTGCCGAAGACGTCGTTGCCGACCCGCGCGGTTCCGGCGGAGACGACATCCACCAAGCGCTCGCGGTCCACCAGCAGCCGGAACGCCTTGCGTACCCGCGGGTCGTCGAACGGCGCCCGGTCGGTCTTCATCGCCATGGCGGCCATCCCGCTGTTGGGGGTGCGCACCACGGTGACATCGGGGTTGTCCTCGTTCGAGCGGGCGAAGGTGGCCGACATGTCGTGGATGTACTCGCCTTGCCCGCCGAGCAGGGCGTTGCCGCGCGCTTCGGACTCGGCGGAGAGGATCTCCAGTTCCCCGATGCGCGCCCCGCCGTCCCAGTGGTCGCCGAACCGCTCCGCGCGCATCGACCGGCCGGCCTCGAAGGAGGCGAGAGTGAACGCTCCCGACCCCACTGCGTCGGTGGCGGGGTCGCGGTCGTCGAAGTCGGCCGGGACGATGTGCATGCCGGTACCGGCGAGAAGCGCGGGCAGCTCGTAGGTGGGCGAGGTCAGCCGCAGCTCGACCGTGCGCTCCTCCACCGCTCGGGAGTTGCCCAGGTCGACCCGGGCCAGCAGGGTGCGGCCGTTGCGCGGGGTGTCGGCGGGGGCCGTGATGCGCGCGTAGCTGGCCAGCACGTCGTCGGCGGTCACCGTGCGGCCGTCGTGGAATCGGGCGGCGCGCAGCCGGAACCGCCACCGGGCGCCGCCCTCGTCGACCGTCCAGTCCTCGGCGAGCTGGCCGCGCGGCGACATGTCGGCGTTGAACTGGGTCAGCTTCTCGTACAGCGCCTTGTGCCGGGCCTGGTCGATGAACAGCGGCTGGACGTGCGGATCCATCGACTCGTTGGCGCCTCCGCCCGCGAAGAGCGCGCGGACCCGGCCGCCGCTTCGGGGCCGTTCCGGGGCCGGATCACCGGAGCATCCGCCGAGCAGGACCGCGCCGGCGCCGAGCGCTCCCAGGCCCAGCGCCGCCCGGCGTGTCGTTTCTATCGGCATGAGGGCGCCACCTCCGGTACGCCGCAGGGTGTGTGCGCGCAAGCGGGGGCGGTGCGGGCGCGGTGGCCGCGCACCGCCGGACATGCTGCTGGCAGGATCACGTCGCCTTTCCTCGGGCGGTCGGGGCCCGCCGTCGGCAGGCGGGCGCGGGAATACGACCGGGGCGGTATCAGCGCAGGCGGAGGGGCGCCGACCGCGCGGCGACGCGTCGGCGACCGTGGTGTCCGTGCATGGGCGATGCCCGTCCTCCCTGGGGTGATCCGCCCCGGCTCGTGAGGCACGACGACGTGAGTCTCCTGGCTCGCGGGTCTGCGCCGGGACCCCGGCCTTCCCGCCCCGCACGGGGCAGTGGCCGTCTTGCAGGGCCGGCTCGCCGCTCACAGTGGCGGTACCGCGCCGGATTCGCACCGGCCTTCCTCGGTTCGCCGTCGTGATCGTTCGACCGCAATCCTGACATATCCCGGTCGCGCATCCGATGCGTCCCCGCGCCGGCGGGCGCGGGGCCCGGCGGCAGCGACGGTCCCGCCAACAGTCTCCGCACGGGATCCGCCCGAAAGCGCCGAAAACAGCCCTGCGGCCCGCGGTTCCATCGGGATGTTCCGTTTACCCGGGAACGATCACGGCTAGGAATCGGACATGATCGGACAGTCACCGGACCCGGTCCTCATCCGGAACGTGCGCATCTTCGACGGCGTCGACCAGGAACTGCGCCACGGCCACGTCCTCCTCAAGGACCGCAGGATCGCCAGGGTGTTCCTCGCCCCGGAGGAACCGCCCGCGGGGATCGAGGCCGCGGTCGTCGACGGCACCCGGACCGACGGCACCTCGCGAGTGCTGATGCCGGGGCTGATCGACGCCCACGCCCACGTCATGCTGGCCGGGAGCACGCAGGAGCAGCTCCTGCTGGGCGGCGCCGGGCTTGCCTATTACAACGGACTGGCCGAGGCCCGGGCCATGCTCATGCGCGGCTTCACCACCGTCCGCGACATGTCCGGCGACACGGTCGACCTCAAGCGGGTGCTGGATTCCGGAGCCTTCCCCGGGCCCCGCATCTACCCCTGCCAGGCGGGCATCTCCCAGACCTCCGGCCACGCCGACTTCGGCACCGCCTACGAGCCTCCGACCGCCCTGGGCGGGATGCCCTCGCGCGCCGAGGAGCTGGGCATGTCCCGCATCGCCGACGGACGCGACCGCGTCCTGGCCGCGGTGCGCGAGCAGCTCAAGAAGGGCGCCAGCCAGATCAAGGTCATGGCGGGAGGCGGGGTGGCCTCCGCCTACGACCCCGTGGACGTGTGCCAGTACACCCCGGACGAGCTCCGTGCCGCCGTCGAGGCCGCCGACGACTGGGGGACCTACGTCTCCGTGCACGTCTACGCGGACGCGGGCATCGAGCGCGCCGTCGAGGCAGGGGTGCGCTCGATCGAGCACGGCCACCTGGCCCAGGAGTCCGCCTTCGCCTCACTGGCGCAGCACGGCGCCTGGCTGAGCACGCAACCGTTCGTGGAGAGCGACCATTCCTACCCGAACCCGGCCTCGGCCGCGAAGAACCGGCTCGTGTGCGACGGGGTGGAACGGACCTACCGCTGGGCTCGCGAGTACGGGGTGAAGACGGCGTTCGGCAGCGACCTGCTGCTCGACCCCTCCCGAAGCCGCATGCAGGCGCTCATGCTGCCCCGTCTCACCGGCTTCGGATACACCGCCGCAGAAGCGTTGGCCATGGCCACCTCCGGAAACGCCGGCCTCCTCGCGCTTGCGGGCAGGCGCGACCCTTACCGGTTGGACGACTGCGCGTCCCCCTTGGGACGTATCGCCGAAGGGGCGTGGGCCGACGTGCTGGTGGTCGACGGAGACCCCACCCGGAACCTGGACCTGTTGGCCGCGCCGGAGGCTAACCTGGCTGTCATCGTCAAGGACGGGCGCATCCACAAGAACCTGCTCGGGGCGTAGCCGGAGCATCCTCCGCCGGCCGGGTGCGGCTCCCGTCCCCCGCATCGTCCGATGCGGGCGAGATGCGGTGCACCGCCGCTGCGCCTCCTGCTACGACGGGTCGACGCCGAACATGCGCCTGAAGGAGAGCTCACCGCCGAGCCACCCCGCGTACCCGAGAATCGCCGTGCTGAGCGCCGTAAGCATCAGCCCCGTCGGCAGCACCGCGCCTTCCGGATCGGGAATCCGCAGCAGAAACGTGACCAGGAGCAGAACCAGCACGACGCCGTTGGCGGCTCCGTGCCGCAGCGCCGCCGCGCTCTTGCGGATCTTCCGGACTCCGATGAAATCCACGAGACCGGGCACGGCTGCTGCCAGGCCGCTGAAAAGGCCGCCGCCGACCAGCCACACGCCGGCCGAGGCCCAGGCCGGGGACCCTTCGGCCACGTACCCGATGTCCGCGGCCAATGCGGCGACGATCAGGCCGATCGGCAGCGCGACCAGCATCGGATGGACGGGGTGCCCCTTGACCGCCGCACGGCTGGGCGTCGGCTCGTGAGTCATCGAATACTCCTCCCGCGCAGAAGCGCCCCTACCCGCGGGGCCGACGGCGCTAACCGGCGACGGCGCCGCCGCGCGGGCTCTCTCCCGCCGCCGGTGCGGATGCCGCCGCGGCCGGCACTGCCGCTGCCCGGCTCCCACGCGGCGCACCGGTGTCGCCCGAAGGTGTGGCGTCATAGCAGGCGAGACGGGGTCTGCCCGGTGGCGACCGCAGTGGGGGAGCACCGTTCCGGCGGTGGGGCGCACCGCGTCCCGGCTCGGCTCGGCCCGGCCCGGTGCACCCGCGACGACGGCCGGGGCTGCCGCCGGTCGGCCGGACGCTCCTGCGCCTCGACGGCGCTCGCAGGCCCACGCCGCCGACGACCAGCGGGTGTCGACCTCGGCTTCGCGCACCCGGCTCAAGGCCAGTTCGACGGCCTGGTCGTACCCGAGACGGTCGTCGTCGCCGAGCAGGCCGGCGAGGTCGTTCTCGCCGCAGGTGGCCTCGTTGCGCAGCGACTCGATGAGCGGGCGGGCGACGGCGCCCGGCACCGGCGTCACCAGTCCCACCCACAGGCTCGACAGCCCGGGTGTAAGCACGGGGACCGGAACGATCAGCCGCGGCCTCAGCCTGGCCAGGCGCGCGAAGCGCTGGACCATCCGGGCACAGGTGAGGACATCGGGGCCGCCGATGTCGAAGGTGCGGTCGGTCTCGGCGGGCAGCCGCAGCGCGGCCACGAGCAGCCGGAGCACATCGCGCACCGCGATCGGCTGGACCCGGGTGGAGACCCGGCGCGGCGTGGTCATGACCGGCAGGCGCTCGGTCAGGTGGCGCAGCATCTCGAAGGACGCCGAACCCGACCCCAGGATCACGGCGGCACGCAGGACCACGGTGGGAACGCGCGAGCGCCGGCGGGCCGCGCGCGGGTTCGCGTGCAGCACCATGATGCCCCCTCACCACCGGTTCCTTCCCGCATTCCGCGGATCCCTCCGCCGCAAACCCGATCCGGGGGCGGGATGCGGGCCGGCGGGCGGTTCCGCGCCGGGCGCACGCCGCGGGGAGCCGCCGGGTGCGGGCTGCGCGCAATCCGGGTACCGACGGCGTCCGGTCACGCGGTGTCGGCTCCCGACTCCCGGGGCCGCGTCACCACGACCGGCGCCGGGGCGTGGTGGAGCACCGCCTGGCTCACCGACCCCAGCAGCAGACCCGCGAAGCCGCCGCGCCCGCGCGAGCCCACGACGATGAGGGCGGCCCCGGCGCCTTCGGTGAGCAGGGCGTGGGCGGGGTGGTCCTCGACCACGGCTGACCGGACCGGAACGTCGGCGGTCTCGGGAGTGCGGGCCTGTTCCACCGTGGTGCGTACGTGCGTCTCGGCGCGGTCGGCGGCGCGCCGGTGCTCGGCGACGTAGGAGGGGTCCGTGAGGGCTGCGGCGTCGATGGGCGCCGATATCAGCCACGCGTGTACGGCGACGAGTTCGGCGCCCGTACGCGAGGCGTGGTCCAGGGCGAACCGCAGAGCGCCGTCGGAACCGGCGGATCCGTCCATCCCCACCACCACACGGCCGCGCCGTCGCCACTCGCCTTCCCGCTCGCCGCCGGCGTCCTCGCGCGGTTCCGGGACCACCGCGACGGGGCAGGGCGCATGCGCGCTGACGCGGACGCCCACCGCACCCAAAAAGGCCGATGCGACGCCGCCCAGGCCGCGTGAGCCCACGACCACCATCGCCGCCCGGCGCGCTGCGGCCAGTAGAGCGTGGGCGGAGCTGAGGGAGGAGACCTCGGTGCGCACGTCGAGTCCCGGGTGGATCCGGCCGACGCGGTCGACGGCGCCCTCCAGCAGGCGCGTGGCGTGGTCGGCGGTTTCGGGCGGGGGCGTTATCCGCACCGCGTGCCCGAACGGAACCGCGACCAGGGGCATGCTCAGCGCGTGCAGCACGGTCAGCGGCAGGGCGCGGTCGGCGGCCGCGCGGGCCGCCCAATCCAGGGCCGTCCGGCTCGCGGCCGAGCCGTCCATGCCCACCACGACGCCGGCGGCCTCGGTACGGTTGTCCGTGTTCGTGGTATCGCTCATCGTACGGTCCCTCCCCCTGTACCGCGGCGGTGGCGTCGGCCCGGTCCGCGGCGCGGGTTCCGCGCACGCGCGCACCGGCGGGGCTCCGCCCGGATTCCGTGGCCGTCTCCTCCCCGGGGCCGCCCTCCCCTGCGTGCTTTCCTGCGGCGGGGGCCGGCATGCGTGCGCCCTTGCCGCACATCGGCGGCCTCCGGTCCGCAGCCACGTGCCATCCGGCCCGATTCCGGGCAGCGGACCGGTGGTTTCGGTCCCGGGTCACGGGCCCGGCACTCCAGGGCCCCGCGCCCGCCGTCGGCGTGCGGGCGGAGGCCGCGTCGAGCAGCAGGAACGGGGAAGGCAGAGGTAGGGCGATGAACGAACCCCACAGCACCGACGGCGGCGACATGGCCCGCCGTATCACCCGGCGCCGCTCGGATCTGGGATTCACACGAGCCGAGGTGGCCGAACGCGCCGGTATGGACCCGGGGTACGTGCGATATCTGGAGCGGCACCCGGCGCGCTTGAGCCGGGAATCGCTGTACCGGCTGTCGCAGGCGTTGCACACGTCCCCGGAACACCTGCTGGGCGCCGACACCGACACCCCGCCGGGCGCCGCCGCGACCGCCGTGCCCGAACCGGAGATCCACACGCTGACCGCCGAGGAGAGCCGGGAGCTGATCGGTCCCGCCGGAGTCGGGCGCGTGGCGTTCACCACTGCCGCCGGCGCCCCTCCGACCGTGCTTCCGGTCAACTACGCCCTCGACGGCGACGCCGTGGTCGTGCGCACCGCCGCCGGCGGGATCATCGCCCGGAACGCCTCCGGGCCGATGAGCTTCCAGGTCGACCGGATCGACGACGCCATGAGCGAGGGGTGGAGCGTACTCGTG
Organism: Streptomonospora salina; assembly: GCF_014204715.1. Classification (NCBI taxonomy): domain Bacteria; kingdom Bacillati; phylum Actinomycetota; class Actinomycetes; order Streptosporangiales; family Nocardiopsidaceae; genus Streptomonospora; species Streptomonospora salina. The sequence continues at coordinate 4,925,151 of NZ_JACHLY010000001.1, read as the reverse complement.
GCCGGGCGCGCCCGCCTCGTCGAGGACGAGGGCGAACTGGCGGCGCTGCGGGAGCGACACGCCCTGCGCCCGTGGGCGGGCGGCGACCGCCACGCCTGGGTCCGCATCGAGGCCGACGGGGTCACCGGCCGCCGCGTCGGCGGGCACACCGCGGGCCCGCAGGCGGCGTTCGAGGAGCGGCCGCCCGGGCCCTGAGGGGATCCGGGGGCGTTCCGCCCTCCGCCTTCGCCGCCCGGCGGGGGCGCCGGGGCGGTGCCGCTCGGGTCGCCGCGCGGACCGGCGAGGCGACCGCCCGGCTCCGGCGGCGCGGAGCGGCCGCGGGGGCGCATCCCGTGGGCGGTTCGGACTCGTCGCAGGCGGCGGCCTATCGTGAAGCATGCGCTTGACCGAATTCACCGACGTCTCCCTGCGCCTGGTCATGCGGCTGGCCGTGGCCGGGGAGGGCGAGCGGCTCACCACGCGGGCCGCCGCGGACATGCTCGCGGTCTCCTACGCTCACACCGCCAAGGCGGTCGCCCGGCTGTCCGAACTCGGGCTGATCGAGGCGCGCCGCGGCCGCGGCGGCGGACTGCGGCTCACCGGCGCGGGGCGGCAGGCCTCGGTGGGAGCGGTCGTGCGGGAACTGGAGGGTGCGGGCGACGTGGTGGGCTGCACGGACGACCCGCCGTGCCCGCTGCGGGCGGCGTGCCGGCTGCGCCGGGCGCTATGGGAGGCCCAAGAGGCGTTCTTCGCGTCCCTGGACGGGATCACCGTGCAGGACCTGGCCGCCTCGCCCACGCGCGAAATCCTGGTCTCCCTGGGTACCGCGGTCGCAGACGGCGATGCGGCACCCCGGTGAAGGGGGCTCCCGCGGACACTTTAATATGCATCTCGGATGCAAATTAAATGCGGGCGCGGACACCCCCGGCGCCCGCGGCCGATGGAGGTCCCATGCTTTCCGAGGAGTCCGCCGCGACCGTCCGGGCCACCCTTCCCGTGCTGGCCCGATCCCTCGACGCCGTCACCGCCCGGTTCTACGACACGATGTTCGCCGACCGCCCCGAACTCCTGGACGGTCTGTTCAACCGGGCCAACCAGGCCAACGGCGAACAGCGCAGGGCCCTGGCGGGCGCGATCGCCGCCTTCGCCTCGGCCCTGGTGGACCACCCTGATCAGCGCCCCGACGCGCTCCTGTCGCGCATCGCCCACAAGCACGTCTCCCTGGGCGTCACCGAGGACCAGTACGTGGTGGTGCACACGTACCTGTTCGGCGCGATCGCCCACGTGCTCGGCGACGCCGCCACACCCGACGTGGTCGCGGCCTGGGACGAGGTCTACTGGCTGATGGCGGGTGCGCTGATCGCCCAGGAGGCCCGCCTCTACGCGCGTTCGGGCGTCGACGGGCACTCCGCGTGGCGCCGGTGGGAGGTCGCCGAGCGCCGGGCCGAGACCGACGACGTCGTCTCCCTGGCGCTCCGGCCGGCCGACGGCGCACCCGTTCCCGAGGTGCGCCCCGGGCAGTACGTCAGCGTGCGCACGCGCCTGCCCGACGGCGTGCACCAGGCCCGGCAGTACTCGGTCTCCCACAGCGACGGCGAGCGGATCCGGATCACCGTCAAGCGCACGGACGCGACCGCGGACGAGCCCGCCGGGGAGGTCTCCACCCGCATCCACACCGCGGTCGGCGCCGGCGACGCCCTCAGCGTCTCCATCCCCGCCGGCGACGTGACGCCCGCCGGCGGCGACCGCCCCCTCGTCCTGGTCTCCGCCGGGATCGGATGCACGCCGGTGGTCGGCATGCTCAACGCCCTCGCCGACGCCCGCTCCACCCGGCGGGTGCTCCTGCTGCACGCCGACCGCTCCCCCGGCACCCACGCGCTGCGCGCCGACACCGAGGAGGCCCTCGGCCGCCTCCCCCGCGCCGACAGCGCCGTCTGGTACGAGCACGACGCGGCCGGCGCGCACCGGCAGGGCCGCATGGACCTGTCCGAGGTGGCGCTTCCCGAGGCCCCGGAGGTCTACATGTGCGGCCCGCTGCCGTTCATGCGCGACGTCCGCACGCAACTGCTGCGCGCCGGCGTGCCCGCGCACTCCATCCACTACGAGGTCTTCGGCCCGGACCTGTGGCTGCCCGACGGAGCACCGGCCTGATTCGCGCCGCACGGCCGGGACGTACGCCCAAGCGGCCGCCGCGACGATCGCGCGGGGCGTCACACCGGGACGAACACCGCGGCGTCGTCGCGCGCGAAGTCGGTGATGTCGCGTGCGAGGCGCCCGGTGAGATCGGCGACCGACGTGTGCACGTCGGCGGCCTCGCCGCGGGCGTAGTGGGCGTAGTCCTCCACGAGACCGGCGATCTGCCACGGCGGAAGCACGCCGGCCAACGCGGCCGCAAACCGGTCGGCGGGCGCGTCCCGGAACGTGACGGCGCGCCCGGTGGCGGCGGACAGCGCCCGGGCGATCCCGTCGTGGGTCACAACGCGGGGCCCGGTCAGTGTGTACGTTCGGCCCGTGTGCCCCGCGCCGGTCAGCACCGCGGCGGCCGCCTCCGCGATATCCCCGGTGTCGACGGCGCTCACGGCGGCCCCGCCGACGGGCGCGGCGAACCGCCCCTGGGCGACGGTGCCGGCGAACGCGAGCAGCGCCTGCATGTAGAGGTTGGGACGCAGCACGGTGTGGTCGAGGCCCAGCCGCCGCACGTGTGCTTCGACTTCGGCGTGCCAGCGCAGGAACCGCACCGGCGATCCGGTTTCCGCGCCGTACTGCGAGAGCACCACGAGCCGGTGCAGTCCGGCGCCGCGGGCCAGGTCGGCGAATCGCATCTGCAGCGCGGCGGCGTCCTCGGCCGAAGGGCTGTTGAGGAAGGCCGCGTCGACGCCTTTCAGCGCGGCGGTGACCGGCTCCCCGGAAACCGGGCTGATCCGGGCGGCGACGTCTTCCAGTTCTCGCCGGGCCCGGGTGCTCGCCCCAGACGACCGCGACCTCGGTGCCGGGCACGGAGCGCTCGGAGTCGGCCGGCGCCGGCAAGGATCCCACCGGGGCGATCGAGGCGGTGTGCGTCGTCATGCCGACCAGGCCCGCGCCGTTTTCCGCGCGGTGGTGGCCGTAGCCGAGCACGAACCCGGGGTCGGCGCCTCGTCCAGGACCCGGCGCACGTCCTCGGGGTCGAAGACGAGGGTGACCTTGGTGCGGCACGCATCCGGTAAAGCGTTCCGCCACCGCAGACGAATACGGCAACTGCCGGACACGACGCCCGCCCGCCGCCGAGCCGATTCGCGATTCGCGCAGCTTTCTTTCCGGACCCCGTTCCGGGCGCCGGTGGCCGCGCGTCCCCGGCGCCGCCGTGCGCCGGCCGACCGGATCGGCGTTGCCGCCCGGACCGAGCGGCGGCGCACCGGGGGCATCGGCCGGCGTCGCCGCGGTCGCCTCCGCGCCGGGGCCCGGCCTGGCACACTGACCGCATGGGAGAAGCCGAATCCACCGACGCCTGCGCCGCCGAGATCGAGCGCCTGCACCGGGTCCTGCAGGGGTGGCTCTCGGGCGCCGTCCCGTGTTCCGCCGAGGAGTTCGCGGCGTTCTCCGACGCCCACATCCCGGAGTTCACGCTGATCACCGGTGACGGGGCGGAGCTGACGCGCGACCAGGTCATCGGATCCGTCCGGAGCGCGCACGGGTCTGCGGAGCGGCTGCGGATCCGGACACACGGCACCCGCCTCGCGGCCGCGGACACGCGCCTGCTCGTCGCGTCGTTCACCGAACAGCACAGCGGGACTCCCGACGCGCGTTCGCGCCGCTGCACCGCCGTGTTCGAACGCGACCCGAGCGCGCCGCACGGGCTACGGTGGCGACACCTCCAGGAGACCTACCTGGACCGGTGAAGCGCCCGCGGCCCGGCCGTATCGAGCGGCCCGTGCGGCGGCGGGCGCCGCTCCCGCCCGGCGGCCGCCCGAACCGCAGGAAGCCCCTGCCCCGGTGCCGCCGGCCCTCAGCTCTCGGCGCCCTCCTGTTCCGCTTCGACCTCGCGGTTCCATTCGCGCTTGGCGGACTGCCAGCCGTCCTCGTTCAAGCCCAGGCGCCAGTAGCCCGAGATCGACAGCCGCTCGCGGTCGATGCCCCGCTCGGTGCGCAGCACGCGCCGCAACTCCTTCACGAAGCCGGCCTCGCCGTGCACGAACACCTGGACGTCGCCGGGCGGGAACTCCATCCCGGCGACCGCGCGCACCAGCGGCGCGCCCACACCCTCGGAGCCCCGGTGCAGCCAGGTGATCGAGGCGTCGGCGGCGGTCTCCAGCTTCTGCTCCTCCTGCGGCCCGGCGACTTCGACGAAAACGCGGGCCCGGGCGCCCCGCGGCAGGTTCTCCAGCGCGGTCGCGATGGCCGGCAGCGCACTCTCGTCGCCGGCGAGGAGATGCCAATCCGCGGCCGGATCGGGCGCGTAGCCACCGCCGGGCCCGGAAAAGTAGAGGTCGTCTCCCGGGCGGGCCGCCGCGGCCCACGGCCCCGCGATCCCCTTGTCGCCGTGGTGGACGAAGTCCACCGTCAGCTCACCCGCGTCGGCGTCCCAGTGGCGCACGGTGTAGGTGCGCATGACCGGCCACTGGTCGCGCGGCTGCTCTTCGCGGATGCGCTGCAGATCGAAGGGTTCGGGGTAGGCGCCGCCGTCGGCGGGGAACAGCAGCTTGATGTAGTGGTCGGTGCAGTCGCCCAGGGCGAAGTCGTCCAGTCCGGGGCCGCCCAGGACCACGCGGATCATGTGCGGAGTGAGCGGTTCGACACGCTGCACCCGGGCGCGTCTGGCGCGCGGGCTCGTGCGTTCGGGGCGCTGGGCCATGGTGGTTCCTTCCTCGCCGTTGCTGCCGAAACGGCCCCGCGCATGCGGCGCGGGGCCGGGACACCGGTGGGGGCGGTCTCCGCCCGGTGTCCCGGCCCCGCCGACGCGGCCGGGCCTTCGGTCGAGCCGATGGGCCAAGCGTCCCAGATCAGGACTGCGCGGCTGCGGCCGCGGTCGGGGGCAGTGCCGCACCCAGCCGCTCGGCGGCGGCGCTGACGTCGGCCCACACCTTCGCCCCCACGGGCACCCCCTGCTCGCCGCGCTGCTCCGCGATGTCCGCGCTGCGCTCACCGGGGTGGAGGATCTCCTCCGTGCCCTCGGCCCGGGGCAGGTCCTTCAGCGCTTCCACGGTGTCGCGAACGAACCCGGCATAGCCGTCCCCGTCGCCCAAGGCCGCCTGGTCGAGGTCGGTCGACAGAGCGTTCTGCCGGTGGACCGCGCCGTCGGGATCGTCGCTGCCGCGCTCCGCACGCGGCGAAACCCGCCGACCCGGACCGCCCAGTACCGCCCGGGTCATGTGCGCAGTGAGATCCTCCACCCGCCGCCCGGCCACGCGTGACACGCGGATTCGCGCGTTCAGGCCCTCGGCCGCAGCCGTGGCCTCCTCGCAGGCGCGTCGCCGGGGCCGAGCGTCCCGGATCGGGACTGCGCGGCCGCGGCCGCGCTCGGGGGCCTGCTGCCGCCCCGTTCGTCTTGCCTGCCCGTTGCACCCGGGATGCCTGGTTGAGTGGTGGGTAGCCGTTTTGCGACGGGGGTGATCGCAAGCGGCCGGGAGCCGCCGCGGCGATCATTCCGTGCGGCGGAGAACCACCATCGAATCGAGAAGGTTTCATATGCGAGCGACGCTCATCTACGGGGCCGGCGACGTCCGGGTGGAGCAGGTTCCGGACCCGAAGCTGCACGAGCCCACGGACGCGATCGTGCGTGTGCTGCGCTCCTGCGTCTGCGGCAGCGACCTGTGGCCCTACGGGTCGATGCCCGACTCGGCGGCGGGCGAGCGCATCGGTCACGAGTTCCTCGGCGTCGTCGAGGAGGCCGGATCGGAGGTTTCCGGACTGCGGACGGGCGACGTGGTCGTCGCACCGTTCGTGTGGGCCGACAACACCTGCGACTTCTGCTCGGAGGGCCTGCATACGTCGTGCCGCCACGGCGGCATGTGGGGCACGGGCGGCACGGACGGCGGCCAGGGCGAGGCCGTGCGGGTGCCCCACGCCCAGGGCACGCTGGTGAAGATGCCGGTCGGCGAGGACGCGGCGCTGCTGCCGTCGCTGCTGACGCTGTCGGACGTGTTCCCCACGGGCCACCACAGTGCCGTCACCGCCGGGGTGTCGCCGCGCACGTCGGTCACGGTGATCGGCGACGGTGCGGTCGGCCTGTCTGCGGTACTGGCCGCCAAGCGGCTCGGCGCCGAGCGGATCATCCTCATGGGACGCCACACCGACCGCACCGGTCTCGGCCGCGAGTTCGGCGCGACCGACGTCGTCGCCGAGCGCGGCGAGGAGGGAGTCGAACGCGTCCGCGAGCTCACCGGCGGTGACGGCACGCACACGGTGCTCGAATGCGTCGGCCTGGACCCGGCGCTGGAGACCGCGCTGGGGGCGGTGCGCGACGGCGGCGTGGTCAGCCGGGTCGGTGCCCCGCAGTACGAGCAGGTGCCGATGGGCTTCGGCACGTTCTTCCGCAACGTCACCCTCACCGGCGGTGTCGCGCCCGCGCGGGCCTACATCGACGAGCTGCTGCCCGACGTACTGGACGGTCGGATCGAGCCGGGGCGGGTGTTCGACCGCACCGTCGGCCTCGACCAGGTGCCCGACGGCTACCGCGCCATGGCCGACCGCGAGGCCCTGAAGGTCCTGGTCCGGCCCTGAACCATACGCATTCCGGCGGGCGCGCACCGGCGGGCGCGCGCCGGCGGGCGCGCGCCCGCGGCCGGCGCCCCGGCAGGGGCCGGTAGGCGACGCCCCGGGGCGGTCGCCGAGGACACAGACCGGGCGCCCCCGGCGACACCGGTGCAGCGGCCCCTCCCCCGCGATGCCGGCGGCGGGCTCCGGCGGGCGCCCCGACACGGGTCCGGCGGTGCAGTCGCCCGTTACTTCACCATTTGAAGCTCTTGCTAAGCTGGCGATATGGTGGACTGGCACGACTCGCTGCAGCGACAGGCCTGGCGGCCCTACATCGAGACGAGCCTGCTCCTGGAGACCCGGCTGGACGAGGACCTGCGCACGACCGCCGGGATGAGCCTGGTGGACTACCACCTGCTGCTGGTTCTGTCGGAGAGCCCCGCGCACCGGCTGCGGATGGGCGAACTGGCGGCGCGCATGGTGTTCTCCCCGAGCCGACTGACCTACCAGGTCAAGGTGCTGGAGCGGCGCGGATGGGTGCTGCGCCACCCGTCGCCGGACGACAAGCGGGTCAGCTACGCGGTACTCACCGCCACCGGGCTCGAAGCGTTCCGGGGCGCCGACCGCCACCACATCGAGACCGTGCAGCGGCTGTTCACCGCCGACCTCGGCGAGGACGACCTGCACGTGATCGCCCGCGTGTTCACTCGCCTGCGGTGCCGCCTGGAGGAGTCGCGCGCCCCGGCCGGCGGGGGCCGCGCCGCGGCCCCCGCAGCCGATCACCGACCGGGGGAATAGTCCGCCCCCCGCCACCGTTCTGACAATCGGTTCAAATCTGAACGACCGAGGAGGTCGCCATGCAGTTCGGGGTGTTCACGGTCGGCGACGTCACGCCCGACCCGACGACCGGGCGCACACCGACGGAAGCCGAGCGGATCCAAGCGATGGTGGCCATCGCCCGCAAGGCCGAAGAGGTGGGGCTCGACGTGTTCGCCACCGGCGAGCACCACAACCCGCCGTTCGTTCCGTCCTCGCCGACCACGATGCTGGGCTATGTCGCGGCCCGGACCGAGCGCCTGATCCTGTCCACGTCGACGACGCTGATCACGACCAACGACCCGGTCAAGATCGCCGAGGACTACGCGATGCTGCAGCATCTGGCCGACGGGCGGGTGGACCTGATGATGGGCCGCGGCAACCAGGGGCCCGTCTATCCCTGGTTCGGCCAGGACATCCGCAAGGGGATCCCGCTGGCCGTGGAGAACTACCACCTGCTGCACCGGCTGTGGCGCGAAGACGTCGTCGACTGGAAGGGCGAGTTCCGCACTCCGCTGCAGGGCTTCACCTCCACTCCGCGGCCGCTGGACGGCGTGCCGCCGTTCGTCTGGCACGGCTCCATCCGCAGCCCCGAGATCGCCGAGCAGGCCGCCTACTACGGCGACGGCTTCTTCCACAACCACATCTTCTGGCCGCCCGAGCACACCGAGCGGATGGTCGAGCTGTACCGCCGGCGCTTCGAGCACTACGGCCACGGCCGCGCCGACCAGGCCGTCGTCGGTCTGGGCGGACAGGTGTTCATGCGCCGCAACTCCCAGGACGCCGTCGCGGAGTTCCGGCCCTACTTCGACGACGCCCCGGTCTACGGCGGAGGGCCGTCGCTGGAGGAATTCTCCGAGCGGACCCCGCTCACCGTCGGCAGCCCGGCCCAGGTCATCGACCGCACGCTGGGGTTCCGCGACTACGTCGGCGACTACCAGCGCCAACTGTTCCTGATCGACCACGCCGGCCTGCCGCTGAAGACCGTACTGGAGCAGCTCGACATGCTGGGCGAAGAGGTGGTGCCGGTGCTGCGCAAGGAGTTCGAGGCGGCGCGCCCGGCCCACGTCCCCGACGCCCCCACCCATGCGTCCCTGCTTCGGGCGCAGCGCGAGAAGACGGAGGAGAACCCGGCATGACCAGCATCCTCGCGATCTCCGCGGGCCTGTCCCAACCCTCCAGCACCCGGCTGCTGACCGACCGGCTGGCCGCGGCCGCCGACGTCGGGACCGGGGCCGACGTGGTGGAGCTGCGCGACTACGCCCACGACATCACCGACCACCTGCTGACGGGCTTCGCCGACGCGCGCCTGCAGCGGGTACTCGACCGACTCGACGCCGCCGACGGGCTCATCCTGGTGACCCCGACGTTCAGCGCCTCCTACAGCGGCCTGTTCAAGTCCTTCCTGGACGTGGTCGACCCCGAGTCGATGGAGGGCAAACCCGTACTGCTGGGCGCGACCGGCGGCACCGAGCGGCACTCGCTCATGCTGGAGCACGCGCTGCGCCCGCTGGCGGCCTACCTGCGGGCCCGGCCCGTGCCCACCGCCGTCTACGCCGCCGCCTCCGACTGGGGCAACGACGCCGACCTCGACCGGCGCATCGCCCGCGCGGCGGGAGAACTCGCCGCGGCCGCACAGGGCCGTCCCGCTCCCGCGCGGACGAAGGAGGGCTCGTTCGACGAACCGGTCCCCTTCGAGCAGCTGCTCAACGGGACGACGCAGCACTAGGGCGCCGGGCGTTCCGCCGGTCCTGCGTGCATCAACCGTCCTTCCGGGGGGTGTCACCGGTGGCGCCCGGGGTGTCGACGAGCCCTTCCCCGGCCAGGTTCTCCAGCACCTGCGCCGCCAGCTCCTCGCGCTGCAGCGCCCGCTGCAGGCGCAGCTGGCGGCGCCGTTCCCGGCGGAACGAGCGCACCAGCGCCGCGCACATGGCGATCATGACCACGCTGAACGGCAGCGCCACCACGACCGCCGCGTACCGCAGCGCGGTCAGCGCGTCGTCCCCGCCGGCGGTGAGCAGCGCGACCGCCACCGCGCCCTCCAGCACCGACCAGAAGATCCGGCTGCCCACCGGCGGGTCCTGGTCGCCGCCGGAGGCGAGCATGTCCACCACCAGCGATCCGGAGTCCGACGACGTCACGAAGAACAGCGCCACGAGGACGACGGCCACCACGACCGCCGCACCGCCCCACGGCAGCCCGCCCAGCAGCTCATACAGCGCACCCGTCTGCGACACCGATCCGTCGGCGCCGATCAGTCCCCCGGCGAAGGCGTCCCCGCCGCGGCGCACCTGCTGCCACAGGGCGCTCCCGCCGAACACCGTGAACCACACCAGGGTCACGGCGGTGGGCACGATCAGCACCCCGGCGACGAACTCCCGGACGCTGCGCCCGCGGGAGATGCGGGCGATGAACACGCCCACGAACGGGGCCCAGGAGATCCACCAGCCCCAGTAGAAGATCGTCCACCAGCTCTGCCACTCGGCGCCGCCGGCTCCGGCCGTCGCGGCGGTGTCGAAGCTCATGGCGACGATGTTCTGGAAGTAGGCCCCGATCAGCTGCGCCCCTTCGCGCAGCAGGAAGACGGTCGGTCCGGCCACGGCGACGAACACCAGCAGTACCGCGGCGATCGAGAAGTTCAGCCCCGACAGCACGCGGATCCCGCGGTGCACCCCGGTAGCCACGGACACGATCGCCGCCAGCGTGATCACGCCGATCAGCGCGGCCTTGGCCGCCGTTCCCGGGGCCGCCAGCAGCTCCAGCACTTCCAGACCGGTCGCGATCTGGGAGACCCCCAGGCCCAGCGAGGTCGCCACCCCGAACACCGTGGCGACGACCGCCGCCACGTCGACGGCGTCGCCGACCGGACCGTTCACCCGGCTGCCCAGCAACGGCTCCAGCACCCAGCGCACCGAGACCGGCCGGCCCCGGCGGTGCACGGTGTAGGCGACCGCCAGCCCGACCACCGCATAGACCGCCCAGGCGTGCAGTCCCCAGTGCAGCAGGGTCTGCACCAGAGCCCCCTCGGCGGCCTCCGCCGGCGGCCCGTCCACTCCCGAGGCGCGGTTGGGGACGCCCGCGAAGTGGTGCAGGGGCTCGGCGACACCCCAGAACATCAGGCCGATGCCCATTCCGGCGGCGAACAGCATCGAAAACCACGATCCGCGCCCGAATTCGGGGTCTTCGTCGTCGGGGCCCAGGCGGATGTCTCCCGTGTGGCCCATGGCCGCCCAGAGCGCGAACACCACGAACCCGGCGACGACGACCACGTAGTACCAGCTCAGTGAGGCCACGATCCAGTCGTGGGCCGCGGTCATCCACGTGAACGCCACGTGGGGCGCCCCCATCGCGAACGCCACGAACGCCGCGATGACCACGGCGGCCGGGACGAACACCCCCGGCTTGGCCGCGCCCCGCGCCGACTGCCGCATCCTCGACCACGCTCCCGCTGTCGCCGTGCACTGCGCGGAGAATCCCGACACCGCGTGCACGGCGGTGTCGGACAGCCGCCATGCGTACCCGTACCCGCACGGCCGGTGCGCGATAGCTCGCCGCTCCTCCCGGCACGTCCGGCGGACGGGGCCGGGAATCGTCTCTTCGCCTTCGGGGTAGGACTCGACCGTCGAACCGTTGATCGTCGGCTGAGCGACCGAGCAGCGTGATCCGGGCCTTCCCGCTTCCGCTGGGAAAGAGTGCACGATGCGGCTGTGGCCGGGGCGCCTGGTTGACCGGATGTGGCGCCGCGCCACCTGGGCCCTTCCGCTCTGGCTGCTGATGTTCGTGTTCGTCAGCAGCTGGCTGCTGATGGCCTGGGTCGAGCCGCGCGGCTCGGCCGTCGTGCAACCGGGAGCCTACTGGTGGTGGTTCGCGGGAACGATCACGCCCGCCGCCCCCGGACCGGGCGAGCACTACCCCGGCACGCCGGCCGGACGCGGGATCGGCATCTACGTCATCGTCGGCGGCATCGTCACGATCACCATGCTGTTCACCCGCCTGGCGCGGATGCTCGACAAGGCCAAGGAGCTGCGCATGCACGGACGGGCGGCGGTCAAGTCCAGCGGGCACATCGCCGTGCTCGGGTACACGCCCACGCGCACCGAACGCATCGTCGACGGACTCACCGCCGAGGAGGATCACCAGATCGCCCTGTGCGCCTGGCCCGACCAGGCCGAGGCTCATCCCCTGGCCCACCGCGACGACGTGGCGTTCGTCCGGGGCGACCTCACTGAAGACGGCGTCCTGGCGCGGGCGGGGCTGGCGAGTGCGGCGGCGGTGCTGGTGGACGCCCGCGACGACGACGAAGCTCTGAAAACCACGGTCGCCGCGGCCCACGCCGCCCCCCGCGCCCACATCGTGGTCGCGCTGCACGACACCGCCCACACCCGCACGATGTCGCGCGTCGCGCCGGAGGCCCGGTGCGTGTCGCGGCACGACGTGCGGCTGCTGGCCGCCGAGGTGCACGACAAGGGCATGTCCCGCGTGGTCGACCGGCTGCTGGGCCACGACGACCGCGGCTGCTACTCCATCGACGTGCCCGACGCGCTGGCCGAACGCACCTACGGCCAGTTCCAGATGGCGCTGGGCCGGTGGAACGCCGCCACCGTACTGGGCTTCAGCGACCGGGGAGAGCTCCTGCTGAGCCCGTCCTGGACCCGGGAGGTACCGCGCGGGGCCCGGCTGTTCTACCTCGCCCGCAAGCGCCTGACCGCCGCCGACCTGGAACGCCTCGTCGACCGGGCCGAGCGGGCCCTGATGTTCGACGACCGCGAGATGATCCGCTCGGAGTGGCACTAGCCCGCGCGCGAGCGCGCTGCTGCCGGACACGGTCGCCCCTACAGTCGGGCGATCGTCGCGTCCTGGACGATGTTCTGGCTGGGCAGTGCGCCGGCGCTGGTCGCGTTCGGCTCTACCGGCGAGTTCGCCCGCACGCCGGAATCTGCGGTGGCGGCGGTGGTGTGGGTGGCGTCGGCCCGGCCGGCGGCCGACCGGTAGCGCCGCCGAGCGGACGGGCGCGCCTGCGCGCCGCAAGCGGCGCGGTCTCGTCCCCGGTCCTCGTACGGCGCCGCGGGGTGCGCCGGGTGGAGTCCCGGCCATGCGTGCCGGGGCGGTGGTCACACGGCTGCCGACGGCTGAACGTCCGGATTCCGGGACCGCCAGTATGCGTGGTGCCCGCCGCCCCCGCCG